>DAHVEJ010000290.1 GCA_027313145.1 Phycisphaerales bacterium
CCACCAATGGCGAAACCGCGCCGCCATTGAATCTCGAAAGCGACATGAACGTAAAATAGAGTAGCGCTGTAGTACTATATGAGGTTCTCCACATCGCGCTGGGACTGGTAGAATGATCCAAGTGAAATAGCAAAAGGTGCGGCACATTGCATTACGAGAGCGTAACGACCCTGATAAAAACAATTTGAATCGTGGAAGCTGGGAATCCGCCTGGCAAGGCCATGAGTTGGCTCAAATGAATTCTGTTTCAACGTGTGCTTTTCAGTCCCCGCCGCCGTAGAATTCGGCTATTTGGCTTGAGGGCGTGTATCCATGGGATTCAAAGATAAACTCGAACGGAAACTTTCCCGACTGGCGATTCCGCATCTGACGTTATGGATTATCATCGGGCAGGTGCTGTTTTTTGTGTTGCACTTCTCCCATCCGAACATCATCAGCCGTATGTATCTTGAGCCACCGCTGGTTTGGGCCGGGCAATGGTGGCGAGTGATTTCGTTTGTATTCATACCGCCCTCTTACAGCCCGATCTGGCTATTTCTGGATATTTATTTCTTTTTCCTGATCGGCAATACTCTGGAAAATACGTGGGGATCATTGCATTACAATATTTTTCTGCTGATCGGCTGGATGGCCACGGTGGCCGCGGCGTTTCTGGTACCGGGGGGCGCGGTGGCAAGTCTTTACCTGTTTGGATCGGTTTTTCTGGCCTTTGCATTTTTATATCCGGATTTCGTTATCTATATCGCATTTATTCTGCCGGTGCGGGTAAAGTATCTGGGATGGCTGATGTGGGCATTTTACGGGTGGATGTTCCTTACCGGAGGCTGGTCCCAACGGGCCATTGTTTTCGCGGCAGTGCTTAACTTTCTAATCTTTTTTCACCGGGATATTATTAATCGCGTTCGCTACGGCCACCGTAAAATGGTACAAAAAGCGGCCGCCGCCGTGGATGCGCCATTTCACCGTTGCACGATATGCGGAGTTACCGATCAAAGTAATCCGCAAATGGAATTCCGCTATTGCAACCGCTGCGCCGGCACGCCATGCTACTGCATGGATCATATTAACAACCATGAGCATCGCGTGGCGAAATAATCCGCCCCACGCCGCTTATGCCTTGGCGGCGGCGATCTGGGCCTGGCGCCTTAAGCGTTTGCGCTTATTAAAAATGTTGGCCAATTGATCAATTAAGACCGCAAGAAGAATGACCGCACCGGTAATAAAGTATGTCCAGTTGGAACTTAAGCGAAATACCTCCCGATGCCCTGCCGAGTGGTATACCCACTTGAACAGAATAATGCCGTTTTGAATTACTTCCATCATCACGGATCCGATGATGGCCCCCAGCACGCTACCTTCGCCGCCCCGCAACGAAACGCCCCCGATAACCGCGGCGGCAATGGCGTTAAGTTCATATCCGTTGCCCACGTTGTAGGTCATCTGTCCAATGTAAGACGCGTAGCAAATGCCCGCCACGCCCGCCAGCCCGGCCGAGATCACATAGGTAAGTGTCTCCACCCGGTCCACGGGAATACCGGAATATTGCGCCGCGTCCCGATTGCCGCCAATGGCAAATACATACCGCCCGAAAACGGTGGCATGCAGCAGATAAGCGAAGAGAATAATCACAGCGATAAAAATGAGAACCGGATAGGCTAAAATGGCATGATAGCCATAATGAAACAGCCCCTCCGTGGACAGGTTAATCAGCGGTGAAGTTCCCAAGCCCAGGGTTCCGCCATGGGTAATAATTTGTGCAGTTCCCCGCACCAGCAACATTCCTGCTAGCGTGACAATAAATGGCTGAAGCTTCAGTTTGGATATAAGCAATCCCTGAATCAGCCCGATCAGCAATGCCACCGCCAAGGCAATGCTGATACCCACCCAAAGCGGATGATTCAGGCAATGGACAGATGGGGATGAAATTTTGGCAATCAGCACGCCGGTTAATCCGATGATCGCGCCAACGGACAGATCAATACCGCCGGTGATAATGACAAAACTGCTGCCGATGGCAAATATGCCCAGCATGGCGGCCTGGCGCGACACGTTGAGAATGTTGGCGGCTTTTCCGAAGTCATGATTACTCCAGAATAAAAAGCCGCACATCACCACCACGGCACAAAGAATACCTAACTCACGTCTCATCAGACTCCAATGCTTTTATCAATTTTCCCGGCCCCCGTCATCAGAGCCGCGATGCGTTCCTGCGTGGCCTGCCGACGTGGCAAAATGCCTTCCATACGCCTTTCGCGCATGACAATAATTCGATCACTCATGCCCAATACTTCTTCCATTTCGGAACTGACCATCAAAATGGTAATTCCATGCTGCGCCAGTTCCATCATCTCCCGATAAATTTCCGCCTTGGCTCCGACATCCACCCCGCGTGTGGGTTCATCCAGGATCAGAATTTTGGGGCGCATCGCCAGCCATTTACCCAGCACTACTTTCTGCTGATTTCCCCCGGACAGGCTGCCCACGCGGGATTTGACGCCAGGGGCCTTAATCCGCAACAAGTCCAACTGCTTTTTTGCCACGGCGAGTTCGCGCCCGCGTTGCAGCCAGCCACGCGGCTTATAATTATGGATATCCGGCATGGATATATTTTGTGCAATACTCATCGGGAGCACCAGTCCATGATGCTTGCGGTCTTCCGGTGCCAGATAAATCCCACGGTTAATGGCGTCACGAGGGCGGCGCGGCGTGAAGGCTTTTGACTCCACGGCAATGGTGCCCCCCAGCGGCGGCGTAGCTCCAAAGATCGCTTGCATTAACTCAGTACGCCCGGAGCCGACCAACCCCGCAAAGCCGACAATTTCACCCGCTCCAGCTTCAAAGCTCACCGTGCAGGGCGCGCCTGGCACGATCAGATTCTCCACTTTTAAAATCGTACGATATTCGGTTGCGGGCCGGGGAGGCGGATACCAGTTGGTTAATTCCCGCCCCACCATCATGGAAACAATTTTGTTCTGGGTAATTTCAGTGCGTTGCAGTTCCCCTACGCGCTTGCCGTCACGGAGAACAATGACCCGGTCCGC
>DAHVEJ010000291.1 GCA_027313145.1 Phycisphaerales bacterium
CTGGCCGGTGACCGCACGATGAGCAAATTCGAGAAACTTGTCGGACGACGTCTGCGGGCACTACCTCCCGGAAGGCCACGAAAAGATACAACAACCTGATCCGCAAGCCCGCAGCCCACGGCGAACCTCTGATTTAATGGGCGGATGTCCATATTAACTTTGAAGCGGCGCGGTGGGGAATCACCACGCCCAGGCGATGAATAAGGGGCCGTCAAGAAATAACATGTACAAATATGGCGCAAGGGTTTTGGCATCCGGCGAGGCCAGTGCGATGAGCGCACCCCGCCAGTGGGGCTGTAAGGGCACCGAAGATGGGGACATCTGTGCTTGAGGATTCGGTGCCATCACAACTGGTTCCAGATTAACTACTCACGTCTCGGCTTCAGTTCTCGGCCTGCTTACTGATGTCCTGGTCGACTCCTCCCGAACTTGCCTGCCGGAGCCGCGGAGCGGTAAACAGTTACTCAGAAAGGTTAGAATTACGCAACTTGCGATTCTCGTGCCCGCACGACGCTGGCCGTCGGGGAGGACGCCAGCGCGTCCCGATTGTGAGGGCCGTTGTGAGGCCAACGCTCAATAGGAACAAAGACGCCGGTTCCGGAACTGGTACGATAGCAAAGATAATATCAGTGTTCGTTGCGTTATCGTAAGCCGTGCCATATATGGTCCCATTGACGTCCACCAAGTTTGAGAGGTTAGACAGTCCAACGGCATCCGTCCCAAAAACATAATTGGTGGTAAATGTGCCGGTAGAATTTTTTGCCGATTCGAGGAGAACATAATTTGCGTTAAAGGGAGGAACATAAGCACCATTGACCAATGCGAAGACGTTTCCGTTGGGGCCAACCGTATACGAAAGTGCGGGGGCCGGGATGGTGGGTGTCAGGGCGCTGAAAGCGTAGTCGCCGCTGGTGTCAGGAGTGATTTGCATGAGGTAGCCGTTGACGTTACTAACGATGAAACTTCCGTCCACGTAGGAAAGCTTTCCATTGGGAAATTCGCCGTCAGCACCCACGCCCAGATTAACTAAGGTGTTGAGTTGGTAAGTGCCAGATACGCCTGCCGTTAGCTTGAAGAATGTCCCGCTTCCCGCGTACGACGAGTTGGTTGACGACCCGCCGTTCCGAGTAGTTCCGAAGAGATTTCCACCAACGTCAACCAAATTGCTTGTAGGCCCGCTTCCATCCGTTCCGTTGAACACGACTGGGGTAGTGAGAGGCCCACCGGATGCCGGCACCTCGAAGACACCACCGTAGCCGGGTGAACCCCCTGTGGATGGACCTGCGTTAAATGTGCCGATAAGCTCGCCTGCAACTTCGGCCAGGCCGGGCTGGGGAAGGTTTGGTACGCCATTATCGCCATCCGAAAAACTGGCCAAGGCAATCGGCGTTCCGCCAGCATCCGGTATTTCGTAGACCGTTCCGGCATTGTACGTTCCTCCGGCGACGGAGGTACCATAAAAATTCCCATTTGAATACATTATTGAGCTAGGCATGCTTGGTGCTGATACTGAATCGTCGAAGCTGGCGAGCGTGGTGACATTCCCGCTGGAGAGTTGGACACTAAAAAGTAATCCGTTTCCATACAGGCCGCCTAACTGCAATGTTCCATAAAGATTATCACCGACATTGATTAAGGTATCGTTTACAGAGTCACCTTGGCCGGACGGCAACGATGCGACCAAATTCAATGAGTAAGACGACGCTTTCGCTGAAGCACCACCCCACAACACCGCCATCCAAACTAGCACGCTTCCCGCGCGGAATAAATGAACTGTTTTGTTCGTTCGCATTCTCATTGGATCTCCTCTCTAAGTGCACGAACTACAACACACGATTCTTAAATTTTTCGATGTCGAAGGCTCCCTGTGCTGCCCGCCGCGCCACGGCCCCGACCGACCGTCGGTCGAGCCTAATATACTTGCGCTGGCACCTGGTAATCGAGCGACTGATGTAACCGTTCCTGATTATAAAACTTGAAATAATTCCTCAAACCCATGCTTGCCTCCGCAATCGTTTCATATTCTCGAAAATAGAGGTTTTCATATTTAACCGTCCGCCAGAGACGTTCGATAAAAATATTGTCATACGCACGCCCGCGACCGTCCATGCTGATCTTGATCTGTGCTTGCTCCAAAGCACCCACAAACGCCTCCGACGTAAATTGACATGGATATGGCCTCTATTCTCAGTGATCGGGACCACCGTGTGATCACCAGCGATTACACCTTCTGCTATGGGGGCAAGATTTATCAGATTCCGCCTCCCCCCTTATCGGGCATGCGCGGCAAAGCGCTGGTTGAAAATCGTCTGGATGGCCGGTGTGTCTTTCGATTTGGCCATAAGGTCATACAATGCCGGATGGTTGCCGAGGGTGCGGCCAAGGCCCTACCGGTTCAGGTGCCTGCCTGTGAGGGCACCGCGAGCGTGAGTCCCCCGGCCAAGAGACGAAAAGCCAAGTTGGATAAGAACGACCCGCGTGAGGCTTTTCTGCCGGGCACCAATCCGTTGGAGGGTGGTTCTTGGCGTCCGGGCCCCAAGCACCCTTGGCGTAAGGCGACCAAGCGGGAAAATATTCGTCGTGCGGTAACGACCGGGCAACAGAAACAATTCCTGATGGACCGCCATAAGCTCAACGACGGCCTGACGGCAGGAGAGCAATCTATTTTTACCGTGCCACCATCGGCGGCCAGGACTCCCGAAAGAACAAAACAAAACTTGCCACGCGACGGGGCAGCCGTAACGGAGGGCAGGTTCAAAAGGAAGTTATTAAATGAATAAGAGGCTCTCACCCCAATGGCTCGCCTCTGTCGCCGCCGGGGCGACTTGCAACTCTCCTACCTCCAACGGCTGGCAATATCATCGCTTGGACGAAGGACCAGTTCCCAACACCCGCCGCGCCGCCGCCCGCCAAAGCGGGTCTGTGACCGATTCTGCCAGATCTCTGGAGGCCAAATCCTTAACTTTTAGCGCGGTTACTAATT
>DAHVEJ010000292.1 GCA_027313145.1 Phycisphaerales bacterium
CGGGATTATTTACGAGGACGGTATCAAAAAATCAGCCGCCTGAAAATCTTCTGTCCACAACATTTGACAGTAGCTCCACGCTGTTGGCCGCCGCTTGCGGGCTTTCGCAGGCCCGCGAGACTTTCGATGAAGACGATCTGTATGCGGCGATGGATGAATTCAACGGGCGATGGGTGGGTGTGGAAAAGCAACTCTATGCCCGGGGCTTTAGTTCCGGCGTCTCGCTGGTACTCTACGACCTGACCAGTGTTTATTTTGAAGGCAAGGGGCCGGCGGGGATCAGTCGTTACGGCTACAGCCGGGACCACCGCGCGGACCGTCCGCAGGTGCTCTTGGCCGTGGCCACCGATTCGAAGGGTCTTCCGCTGCACCTGGAGGTCTTGCGTGGCAACCGGGGCGATACGACGACTTTGCAGGGGTTGCTCCATACGCTGCGTCGGCGTTTTGGGATTCAGGAGGCGGTGTTCGTGTTCGATGGGGGCATGAGCAGCAAGGTTAATCTGGAGGCGATCGAGGCCCTGGACCTGATGTACGTGACCCGCTGCGGGGCGGGAGTCTTGGAGGAACTGTTGGCGGAATTACCCAGCGATCAGTCGCCCGAACTGTGGGATCGCACAGGGCTGATGGAAATAATCAAAGAGGGTAAACGGTATGTGATTGCCGGGGGACCGTGGCGGCAAGAGCGGGACCGACAGCGGCGTGCGGCCCGCATGACCAAGGCGGAAAGCGAACTCAAGCGATTGGCGGCGGTGGAGCGTAAGAAAGTCAGTGCGCAAAAACTGGCCAGTCAGGTGGGACGGATGCTGCAACGGCTTAAGGCCCACAAGTATTTCAATTACGCAGTGGATCAGAAAGGGCGGTTGCAATGGAGTCCCCGTCAGGATGTAATCCACGCCGAAGCCCAACGCGACGGCCTTTATCTCCTGCGAACCAATGCCCCGGCCCAACAGATATCCGACGCGGGAGTGGTGGCACATTATAAGAACCTCCAGGAAGTTGAAGACGCCTTCTGCCATTTGAAAGATTATTTGCGTGTACGGCCGGTATTTCATTACCGCCCGGATCGGGTGCGCAATCACGTGCGGATTTGCTTTCTGGCCTACTGGCTAAGCGCCAAGCTCGGGTCCCAATGGCGGCTAAAAGGCCAGAGTGTCGAGGTGCATAATTTGCTGCGGCAATTACAGACCATCCGACTGGGGCGTCTGGAGGTGAAAGGTCAAAGTCTGAAAATCAAGGTTACCCGCGTTCCCAGAGACCTTAACGCCATTCTCAGTAAACTGGGGTTGCTGGAACTCTTTACGCAGCCGCCGACTTGGGCACCGGGTTGAATGTAGCAAGTGCATTATCGCGGAAAGGCCGTAAATCAATGCTTTTTGCTCATGGCTGGGGGAAGTTAGGTTAATGCGGGTATTCAGGCGCTCCAGATAGAGGGTGTTACAATTCGCGTCTACAGCCCAGAGAAAACGCTGGCAGATTGTTTCAAATATCGCAACAAGATAGGTCTGGACGTGGCCCTGGAGGCCCTGCGGGCCTATCGCCGCCGTCACGGCGCACGGTTTAATACCATACTGGAGTATGCACGAATATGCCGGATTGAAAAAGTGATTCGTCCTTATCTTGAGGCCAGTATATGAGCAAAGGACCGGTTAAAAACACCGCTGCCTCGATTCATCAGCGATTGTTAAACGTGTCCAGGCAGACTGGGCGATCCTTTAATGATCTGGTTCTCTACTATGCCATGGAACGATTTCTTTACCGGCTGTCAAAGTCAAAGTACCACGCCCATTTTGTTCTCAAAGGCGCGCTGATGCTTTTTGTCTGGAATGCGCCCATCACTCGCGTGACGCGGGATATTGATTTTCTGGGCCGCGTCCGCAATGACTTTGGGGTCATCGGCACCGCAATTGCTGAAATATGCTCTGCAACGGTTGACGGTGATGGACTGGTATTCGATCCACAAAGTGTTGTCACAGAGCCTATTGCCGAAGACGCCGATTACCAGGGTGTGCGCGTCAGATTCCAAGGGCACCTTGGCAACATGAAAATTCCAATGCAGATCGACATCGGTTTTAGTGACATCACCACGCCAGATGCCATACCGATCACCTATCCAGCTATTTTTGATCATTCCGGGCCGAGGCTTCAGGGTTACAATCGGGAGACTGCCATTGCCGAGAAATTTGAGCCGATGGTGAAACTCGGTGAGCTCAATACCCGAATGAAAGACTTCTTTGATGTTTGGTTGCTCTCTGGAAATTTTGTATTTGACGGAAGGCTTCTGGCGCGGGCAATCAGCGCAACATTCAATCACCGTCAGACAACGATTGAGTCCGATCCGGTCTGCTTTTCGGCGCGTTTCAAAAATGATCCGGCCAAAGTGAGCCGGTGGAAGGGGTTTATCCGGCGTAGCCGCCTGCCGGATGAACCGAAAGCGTTTCCAGTGATTATGGTTTCCCTAAGCGGCTTTCTGGCACCGGTCGCCGGCGCTATCGTGAGCGGCAATGATTTTCGTCACGACTGGCGGCCGACCGATCGCGCGTGGACCGCTCAAAAACTTTGATAAGGCAACACGTAATGGCAGGTCAATGATGGTGCGTCTATCGGAAGCAGATGCCTGCGCGGGTACGGAACGTGCCACAGAGATGAAAGAGGGCACCGAGTTATGAACCGCAAAGGCGCAAAGACCGCCAAGCCTGCGCTGGGGTGCGAAGCCGCCGGGTTTGCCACTGAAAATTGTTTCATTTACCGCAACCATGAATTACTCGTCACGGAGATTTTCTCAACTTACAAATTCTAATACGCCAACGACGGAACGCAAAGCAAGCCTTTACTATCTCACGTCCGCGTCCTTTTTTCCTGCTCGCACTTGGAATCGGTGGATGCCACGAATGGCACTTCCTTAAGGATCTCTATCATGCGGCAATGGCCTTTCGTATCAGTTGGTGCCGAGCTTGTTGG
>DAHVEJ010000293.1 GCA_027313145.1 Phycisphaerales bacterium
TTTATTTTTACCCGAAGCGACATCCGGGGAAATATTGGATATCACGTTTTTCGCGACTAAATCAACAGGCCCCGCGCTGGGAGTCCCATTGTTCATTATTCATTGAGCGCAGCGCCGCTATGCCATGCAGGCACATAATGCCTCTAATGCAGGCATAAAAAGAAGGCACCCTACCGCTGTCCGACAATACACCATTCGCAGCGTACCGCTGCGGATAGATCAGGCATTACGCCACTAGGCACAATCGCATGGAAAAAGCATCAATCAGGCGGCGGTTGACATCCTCGCCACCGGCTTGGGACTCGCAGATCATAAAATCCGCCACCATGATCTGGATTTTATGGCAAATACATGGAAAGAAGATTCCGATTCTGACGCCGCCATAGCTTCGCAGGACCAGGTTGATCCAGAGATGTGGCGGTGAAAGCTATGCGAATAGCTCTGGATATCAACGCCTACGTCGATCTGTGCCGCAATGAGACGCGCGTAACGGAAGTTGTACGCGCTGCGGAAAAAATTTATTTGCCATGGGTGGTTGCGGGTGAATTGCGGGCGGGCTTTCTCCTGGGATCACGCGGCGCGGAAAACCATCGCATGCTGTTAAAGTTTATCAATTCCGCTCGCGTGGAGCTGCTGTACCCCGACGATCAAACTACGCACCACTACGCCAGAATCTTCACCCAGCTGCGCCGGCAAGGCACCCCCATCCCCGCCAACGACATCTGGATAGCAGTCATCGTCCTACAACATAACCTTGAGCTGTGCACCCGCGACGAACACTTCGCAGCCCTGCCTCAATTGACATTATGCTGATTAAAAAGATCAACCACCACCCTGCTAAGCCAAGATCACGGGGAAACTGGATCAGGTGATCAAGTGACAGGGATAACATTGCCCGACGAACCACTCCCGATGGCCATCGGGACTCTACGGAGCGATCAATTTCTCATCGCACCATATCATAGCATCCGCCAAGCCTTGGTTTCCCACCGCTTCGCGGTTGCCAACGCGGCAGCGTTCAAGCAAAACCCTTTTGCTATGGTGAGGACAACCGCTTATACTCATTCCGGTGCAACTAATTTCGGACGAAGCCTGCGGGATATACCGCTTCAATCGATGCGAAATTCGCGCAGGTGAACGAGGGGTAAATTGCTACCTGCGTGACCAATTCGTGTGATAAACGCAAGCAGCGGGATCATTGAGCCATCAGTTCCCTTTCGATGGAGGTTGGAAAATTGGTGTACGCTTTCTTCATTAGCCGCATCAAAATGCAACATGCGCCCCCGCGGCAAAAGGGTGCCCGTTCGGGACATACCCGTAACCGTCGATCGCGTTGGGTGCTGGCCTTGGCCTGGTCTCTTATCGCCACATTATGGGCGATTCCCGCTATGGGAGCAGTTCCGGAAACGCAGCCCAATTCCGCCGACCAACTCGATTACTTAGCGGGCCTTTCCGCCCTTCGCGGCCACCACTATACTGAGGCGGCAACGCTGTTCCGGAAATCCGCTGCGGCCGGAAACGCCAAGGCAATATGGCACCTGGGCGCACTTTACCGGCGCGGCTGGGGCGTACCGTTAAGCTATCGGAAAATGAAGGCGTTGTGGCAGAAAGCGTCAGCAGCGGGAGATGCCACGGCAACGGGTACGGTTTATGCGATGGGATGGGGTGTGCCGCGGGATTACAAAAAGGCCATGGTGTACTTTCGTCAGGCGGCTGACGCGGGAAGTGCCAATGCGATGTGCGCAGTCGGTGTGTTTTACCAGCACGGGTGGGGCGTTGCCCTCAACTATCATGTGGCGATGTCCTGGTATCGAAAAGCGGCGATGGGGGGTAGCCTCAACGGGCTGGATTACCTCGGTTCTCTTTACCAAAAAGGATTGGGCGTGGCGCGGAATTACCACGATGCGATCATGTGGTACCGCCGGGCGGCGGCAGCGGGAAGTGGAACTGGAATGTATGTGATCGGCGTGTGCTATCAGCGCGGTTGGGGTGTCCCGAAGAACTACGATAAGGCCATGAAGTGGTGCCGGAAGGCTATCGCCGTAGGCAATCCCGAAGCTCCAGTCATTATGGGGTATCTTCACATGAAGGGATTTGGGGCTGCGAAGAGTCGCCGCAAGGCGACGACCTGGTATCGAATGGCTAAGCAGCGATGCAGACGTGCGGCGGCTGCGGGCGACGCCAACGCAATGTACATGATGGGAAACCTTTATCTGCGTGGGTGGGGCGCAAAAACGAGTTACAAGAAGGCGATGATGTGGTATCGAATGGCTGCATCATCCGGAAGTGGCGAAGCGATGTATGCGATCTCGTTCCTTTACCATTACGGTTGGGGTGTCCCGAAGAGTGGAAAAAAAGCGATAGCTTGGACGCGAAAGGCTGCATACGCGGGAAGCTCTGATGGAATGTACGCCGTTGGCTCCTCATACCAGGCAGGCCAGGGCGTACCGCGAAGCTATGTGAAGGCAATGAAGTGGTACACGAAGGCCGCGGCAGCCGGGAGCGCATCGGCGATGTATGCCATTGGATTGCTCTATAAGAATGGATGGGGCGTTGCGAAAAAGTATCAGATGGCTGCAGCATGGTGGAAAAAAGGTGCGGCCGCCGGAGACAGTGACGCGATGTACGGGCTTGGGTACCTTTACGACACCGGAGAGGGCGTTCACCGAAGCAGACGACTTGCCTTTATTTGGTGGCATAAAGCAGCGGCAAAAGGAAATGCGGACGCCAAAACCGCACTGGCCGACCGTTACGAAGCTACCCACGGATTCTGGTTCTCACTCTGGCGGCTTCTGCCCTAAGTTATCTGCGATGATGGGCATGGCAATTTTTCCGGGCGGGGTCAATATTGTTGTTTAATGGGTGGGATCGCGCCGATGATATCGGAACCG
>DAHVEJ010000294.1 GCA_027313145.1 Phycisphaerales bacterium
CGGCTCGATCCTCCGCCGCGCATACGGGACATTTCAGACCCATCGCAATCCCGGCCATTACTCGGACAGGCTCCTAGCGCCCCGCGCCGTCTTGACCGCTTGCACCAGCTCCGCCGCGGCCTGACGAATGGTCGCATAATCACCGGCGGCCAGCGCTGCTTTGCTCACTAATGACGATCCCGCGCCCACCGCCACAGCGCCAGCGGCAATAAAAGCGCCCGCGGTTTTTGCATCCACGCCGCCGGTTGGGGTAAGTTTTAAGTACGGCATGACCGCCAGCAAATCTTTAAAGTACGCTGGCCCCAGCGTGGTGGCGGGAAATACTTTTACCACATCGGCACCGGCGTTCCAGGCGCGGAAAATTTCTGTAGGCGTGTAGGCACCGGGAATGCTGACCCCGCCGAGCCGCCGCGTGCATTCAACAATGGCGGGATCAAATATCGGCGACACCACGAACCGTGCGCCGGCATGAATGGCATCGGCGCAGGTGGCGGGATCCAGAATGGTGCCGGCACCCAGACAGATTTTTGTGCCGAACGTATCGGCAATATGTTCAATCACGCTTATGGCCTTAGGCGTACTCATCGTAATTTCGATGCCCGTCACGCCGCCTTCCGCCAGAGCCTCCACCAATGGCGCAACTTTAGCGGGTTCCGGTGCCCGGATCACCGCGACCACGCCACAGGAAGATAACATCGAAAGCGTACTTTCCCGACTCATAATAATTCTCCGAAAATCAGCCGCCGGAACTTATCCGCCCCGGCACACTAAAAGATTAAACGAAACCGCGCGCGTGAGCTAGTAATCGGGCTGCCGCCCGATTAGAGCAGGAGTGTGGAGAGAGTAGATAGTAGAGCAAATAAGGCTCGAACAGGAGAGTGGCTGTCGCCGAAAGGAAAAGCCCACCTGCGGTCACCTGATCACCTGATCTCCTGCTCGGTGCGTGTTGCTTTTGGTTTCCTATCCTTAAGCTTCGATTGCGTGAATTTGAGATTTTATTTTCTTTGCAAAAATGGATTGGACCGTTTCTCTTTGCCGATGGTGGTCGGCGGGCCGTGGCCGGGGCGCACGCTTGTATTGTCCGGCAGTTGTGCTATCCGCTGCAGGGATATTTCCATAGCGGTTGGATCGGAATCAGGCAGATCGGTGCGGCCAATCGCTCCGGCAAATAGCAAGTCGCCGGCGATCAGCAGTGATTCGGTGGGGCAGTAAAGCACCACATGCCCGGGTGAATGGCCAGGCGTAAAGATGATCTGAAATTCCAGCTTGCCAATGCTGATCGTTCTGCCGTCTTCCAGATATCCATCAGCATTGCGCGGTGGAATTGTATAGGGCAGAGAAAAAATCAGACTGCCGGGCGTGATAAGTTTTGGTTCATCCAGAGCATGAATTAGCACTTTCGCGTTCGGATACGCATCCGTTACCACCTTGTGATCACTGATATGATCCCAATGGCCATGGGTCAGCAGAAGACATCGGATATTCCAATGGTGATGTTTCGCGACGTTCAGCAGCGGCAAGACGGTATCCTGCGGCGCATCAATAATGGCGGCATCGCCGGTGGTTTCATCGGCAATCAGATAAGCATTTGTAGCGGCGAGGCCGCCGGTGTTGGTACTGATTTTCATGAATAGATCATAAGCAGGAAGCGGCAAAATAACCAGAAGCCGTGGTAGGTTACAGGTGACAGGTTACGGGGGACAGGGACGGGATTCACCACAGAGGTAGGGGAGGTAATGGAGGACACGACGCGGGGGTATTGGTTAGCTTTAGTATTTCATGGCGAATAATTGGGGGCTTCGTGCCTTGGATTGTTGGCGACGAATAAACCACTCTCCCTTGCCTCTGCTGCCTTGTGAATTAAACGTCTTCCAGATTCTAGGTTCAAGGTTCAAGGTTACGGGTTACAGCTTCTTTTGGAATTGCTGGTGCTGCTAAATGCTGAAAGCTGAATTCGAGACGCCATGTACCAGGTTGCGAATATCACAAATTTCGTCAGCATTGTCATTTCTTTCCTATCGGCATAAACTATTAAGGAGTCTGTGCGAGTAATGGCTAGGTTGCGCCAGGCCGTTACGCGGACAGGCTCCTAGTGAGGAGTGATCTGCAATGATTGACCTTATCGAGCAGAGGCGGGGCCAAATTGAGGTCTTGTGTCGACAATTCCAGGTGCATCGCTTGGAGCTGTTCGGCTCTGCGGCAGCCGCTGATCGCTTTGATTCCAACCGTAGTGATTTGGACTTTCTGGTCGAGTTCGCCCCGGAGGCAGAAAGCCACATTGCGGAGCTGTATCTCGATCTGATTGCGGCGTTACATGATCTACTTGGCCGGGAAGTCGATGTTGTGATGGCGCGTGCCATCCGTAATCCATACTTTCGCCAGGTTGTTGGCCGCAGCCGCAGGACGCTGTATGCAGCCTGAAACACTCAAGCTGTTGGCCGATATCCGGCACGCCGGCGCGGCGATCCTGCAAATTTGCCCCGGACATCACAGCGCAGCAATACGAATCCGATGTACTGTTGCGATCACTGGTGCAGCGACAATGTGAAATTATCGGGGAAGCACTACGACGGCTCGAGCGTAAAGATCCATACATCTTCGCCAAGATTCACCACGCACGGCGCATCATCGATTTTCGCAACATTATTGCACACGGGTACGATTCGCTGGATTCAACGGTCGTATCACAGGTGGTGCGACTGCACCTGCGAAACCTTCTTGACGATGTGGCCGCAGCTACAAATTCAACCAAGCCGTAGCAGGATTTGGTACCGGCAAATGATTCAGTCTTAAACAATACTGATCAATATCCCGGCGCGCCGGTGCGTCAGTGAAACCAGTGTGTGTCTTGTGAGATGAAAGGAGCTCACCATGGAATGACCTGCT
>DAHVEJ010000295.1 GCA_027313145.1 Phycisphaerales bacterium
ACAAAATACGCGCCAGCGCAACTCTCGCGATTGCGAATATTAAGACCGAGTTATTTTAGTTCCGGACGCCACTGGGCTGTGGGCTTTGTCGCTCGTCGTCAATGTATGTTCCCATACACAATCCTCCTCGCTTCGCGCCCACAGCCCCCTGGCCCTCCGTCAATCCTAATATTTAGGCGTGACAGAGCACTAGGGCACGGTTACACCGCGCCTGATCGAACAGAACCGATAACTAATAATCCGTCAATGATTTGGGAGGGAATGCGGCGCGCAGGGCGTTAAGCACCGCCAGCAAGTCAATAATTTCCTGTCCAACCGCACCCGCCACCGGCGGCAACAGGCCAAATGATGCTAATATCATGCCGATGAGACTTAACGCCATACCGCCTAAGGCACTTTGCAGCGCTACATTTCTCATGCGCCGGCTGATATGAAAAAACTCATCCACCTTTTTTAACGAGCTGTCCATGATGACCGCTCCAGCGGCCTCGGTGATGATTTCGCTATTTTGCCCCAGCGCCACGCCTACCGTGGCCGCCATCAGCGCCGGAGCGTCATTAATGCCATCGCCAATATAAAGCGTGCGGGCTTTAAGCGTTTCGGCTTTTACAATATCCAGCTTTTGTTCCGGCGTTTTGCCGGCATGAACTTCCGTAATACCCACCCGATTGGCCAAATATTGCACTTCCGATTCCTGATCACCGGATACCAGCATCAGGCGGTCAAAGCGATGCCGCGGGCCGAGATGTTTAACAAATGATGCCCCCTCGGCTCGCGGCTCATCACGAAACTGAAATGTGGCGCTGTAAGTCCCGTCAATGAGGACCATGCATTCCAGACCGCCGCCGTGTTGCGGTAAAAAGGCACTGGCCGAAGGATCACGGTTTAAGAGTTGCCGCCGGCTGCAAATGTCCACCTGATGTCCATCAATAATCCCCCGAAGTCCCACGCCCGGCGGTTCGCTTATCTCCGAAGCCTCGCGTTGCGGCAGGCCCGCATCCGTCGCAGCTTTGATAATGGCACCCGCCAGTGGATGTTTGGAATAGCGTTCAAGCCCGGCCGCAAACATCAGACTTTCATCACCGTCTGTGCCGGTTCTCTTGTGCACGGAAGTGAGCGTCGGCTCGCCGTAGGTCAGCGTTCCGGTCTTGTCAAAAATCAATGTGCGACAAGCATCAACCTGTTCAAGCACGACGGGCCTTTTAATAATAATGCCCCGACGGGCCGAAAGAGAAATCGCCCCGATAACAGCCACTGGAATGGCAATTAGCAGTGGGCAGGGCGTGGCGATGACCAGCACCGCCAGGAAGCGCACCGCCTGACCGCTGATAAGCCATGCCAGGATCGCCACGGCCACCGCCAGCGGCGTATAAAGGGCACCGAGCTGATCTCCCAGGCGTCGCAGTTTCGGGCGGTCCTGCTCGCTGGTCTTCATGACCTGCATGATTTTTGCGTAACGCGAATCCACCGCCAATTTTGTGGCTCGGATATCCAATACGCTTTCGCCATTGACCGCGCCGGAAAGTACGCTGGAACCGGGTGTCTTGGAAATCTTAAATGGCTCACCGGTTAAATACGCCTCATCCATTACCCCATGGCCCGCCGTGACCACACCATCCACGGGGCAAAGCTCGTGTGGAAACACCTGCAGTTGGTCTCCGACAGCTACATCTTCCAGCGCCACGTCCATAATTCTCGCGTCCTGTTTTTTATGGGCGATCAACGGCATGCGGCCGGCAAGCGCGCGTAACACCGAAGAGGCGCTGCCGACGGCATAGCGTTCCAGTGTTTCTCCACCGGAAAGCATTAGCACAACCAACGCGCCAGCCAGATATTGATCCAGCAATGCGGCGGTGACAATCGAGATTCCCGCCAGAAGATCCGATCCGAACTGCCGATGCACCAATTTAATCAGCAGGTCACCTACCAGCGGAATACCGCCGATGGCCAGTGTAATAAGTAGCGGAATATCATAAACGCGCGGCGTAACGTGGATGGCGAAACGCAGAAATAAATTCGTAACGATGCCGAGAACGGCCAGAGCCGCAATGATCATCTGCCGCCTGCCCCAAAGCGTGCGCCAATGAAGCAGGCCGACCCTGGCGGGCGTAGTTCGTTCCGATATGGCGTGTGCCGGCGCTGCGCTCTTGTGTATATCTTTATCCATTTGATGTATTTTAGCCCATTTTTGAGTTTTGCCAAGCGTGGGGCCAACCGGGAATCGCCCACACGGTTAGGATGCCGGAACCTAATGAGACTTGCGGATCATCCGGATCATTTTTAAATTAATGGATATGAATTTGAGGAACTGCCAGGGCATAAACGTCCTGAAAAATCGCGTGGATCGGGTGGGCCGAGGGGCAAACGCAAGCAAATCATCATTTTTCATGTCATTACTCCGGAATCAGCCACCAAAAGGGCTTGGCTTTCGCCTTGTAGATAAACATATAATGCAGAATCTTTTTGATCCAATGCCCGGCGGAACCAATTTCGCCAAAAGTAAACTGCAAATCGCGGCCATATTCGGGAAATTTTTCAAAGTCCGGAACAATGGGGAACATGGTCATCGCAACCGCGGTTCCCGACCAGAAGTTGGCACCCGCCGAGGCCACGCACGCCGCACCCAGTTCCGCCATGGAGGCGGTTTTTCCACCATGCGCGGATTGACTTATTATCCGATCCACAATGGTATTGGCCACCACACGTCCCATGATGGCCGAGGGCATGCCCGTGCGCGGCGGGGCTGGGGAAATCGGCGTTCCCTTCACACTGGTGCGTGGCCGTGAAATGGCATGGGGTGGAGCAAA
>DAHVEJ010000296.1 GCA_027313145.1 Phycisphaerales bacterium
TATTATTTAAGCCGCCCCAAACAGACCGGCAATCTCCACGGCCAATTTTCCATGATGTGGGCCGCCCGGCAACTGTGTCGCTGACGAGCAGCGATGCCGGCGTTCGCGGCTCGGAGGCTTTGGGAGCAATGGGCGCTGCGGTGGCTAATTGGACACGCTCCTCGGGGAGGGAAATCGTAGGCGGCTTCTATTGGACGCGATTTCCGGCACCCCGGTTTTACGCAAAACAGTTACGATGGTGCCCCACCATTGATTTATATCGCTTCACCGCCAACGGTGCCGTCGCTGACACGGACGACGTTATCCAGCGGGATAACGAAAATTTTGCCGTCGCCAACCTGCCCCGTCCCGCCCGGGCCGCTACGGGCGGCTTTTACGATGGCATTAATGGTCGGCTGCACAAACGCCTCATTGACCGCAATTTCCAGGCGAACCTTGCGAATTAAATTCACCTGCATCGCCTGCCCGCGAAAATATTCCGTATGCCCCTTCTGTCGGCCATACCCCTGCACGTCACTGACGGTCAAACGGAATACTTCCACGTCCGTGAGAGCCTGTTTGACAGCCTCCAGCCGAAAGGGCTGAATAATGGCGATAATTAACTTCATTTTTCAACTCCTGAAAAAGTACATACCGTCCAATAAATATTCCAAGCTATAGGGGCGATCACGCCCTCCCGCTTTATTGTGCATCCGACGGAGCCATGATAGCCATTTCGGGCATGGCCCCGATATCCCATCCGCTTTCCCCATGAATGCCCTGATCCAAACCTTCCGTTTCCACAATTTCCGATACCCGCAGTCCGAATGTTTTTTCGACAATAAACCCTACGACGGCTGTCCCGATTGCCACATACGCCACCGCCGCCACTGCCGCCGTCAACTGGACCATCAACTGATGGCCGTCACCGGCTATCAGGCCCCGCACGCCATTAACGGCCGCCACCGCAAATACGCCGGTGAGCAACATACCCAAAAATCCGCCAACGCCGTGCACGCCGAACGCATCAAGAGAATCGTCATAGCCCATGACACTCTTGAATTGCACCGCCAGATAACACGCCACGCCCGCCAGCACACCGATGATCGGGGCCGACCAGAGCGCTACAAAGCCACAGGCCGGCGTAATGGCCACGAGTCCGGCTACGATACCCGATGCCAGTCCCAGCGTGGATGGGCGACGATGATGCACCCACTCCACAAAATTCCATGCCACACCCGCTGCGGCCGCCGCGATGGTTGTATTAAGAAACGCGGCTCCCGCCACGGTATTGGCAGCACCCGCCGAACCCGCGTTAAACCCATACCACCCGAACCAGAGAATCCCGGCTCCAGTGAGCGTAAGCGCCAATGAACTAGGCTGCAAAACCTGCGATGGGTACCCCAGCCGGCGGCCCAGAAATAGTGCCATGATCAGTCCTGAAACTCCCGATGCAATTTCTACGACTGTACCGCCGGCAAAATCGGCGACATGCATATTCTCCAGCCAGCCGCCGCCCCATACAAAATGCGCCAACGGATCATAAACCAGCGTGGTCCAGAGCAAAAGAAACAAAACAAATGACCGAAATTTCATACGCTCCGCCAGCGACCCGGCGATAACCGCCGGAGTAATCATGGCAAACATCGCCTGAAACATGCAGAATACCGTTTCCGGAATATAACTTCCCCCCTGCAACACCAGATGCTGCGGGTTCATGCCAATAAGCAAGATATCCCGTGGGTCCCAACCGATCAGCCCATGCTGATCTTTTCCAAATGCCAGCATGTAACCTACCACAATCCATTGCAGACATACCACGGCCAGAGCGGTATAGGAGTGCATCATCGTGGCGAGCACATTTTTCTTCCGCACCATACCGGCATAAAACAAGGCCAGCCCCGGAATCATAAACATTACCAGCGCAGCCGACACCATCATCCATGCCGTACTGCCGGTATCCAAAACCGGCTTGGGCGCTATCGCACCCTGCGGAGTCGCCGCCGCACAGGGATGAGCCAACACCATACCCGCCAAAGCCGCCACGCCCAGCGGCAAGATGTGCCGAAAATTGCCAAACCGCTTACCGCATCGGCTCACTATGCCAATAGCCATAATTCATTCCTCCGCCGCAGCAATCCGCCAAGACTACCTGCGCAATTTACACGCACACACCATTATTGTGCCAACTTTTACATCGATGTGACTAAAATATAATCACAATCAAGACGAAAAGGTTAATCACCATGCAGCGAACATGCAACAGTGCCTACTTGATAGTTAATAAGTGAGACTTGCCTATTTATGATGCGGTCGCAAAGTGAGCGATATTTTGGGGTGCTTTGCCATGATGGCATATTCAGTTGGAGATAGCAGAATGCGGCCAGTCTGATACTATACCGCTTGGCCGTTTGCGACTCTCCCACGCACTGCCCCGCCGCCTACAATCCCAGAAACATCATCACGTTGCCGCGGCCGATTCTTGCGGAGAGTCGATTCATTGCCGTGGTGTCCTTACGCAGTTGCTGGGCGGATTTCAGACCGCTGCGTCGCACTGCGAAAAGCAGTTTTTTTACGGCCGTTCGCAGCGTTGAATCACGCTGGATCGCGGGAGATATTTTGTCGATGTCCCGGCAGGCGCGAATCGGATTGTGATCCGCCACGACCGCCGCCGTCGCCGATGCAAGAAGCGCTGCGGCCTTTTTCGCCCAGATCGCTTGCGTGGGATGAAGTTTAAGTTGGCCCCCCAGTGCCGCCGCCATCTCGTAAGGAAACCCTTTCCAGAGCACCTTGCCGGTCGGACCGATG
>DAHVEJ010000297.1 GCA_027313145.1 Phycisphaerales bacterium
CGGCTCATGAGCCGCGGAAAGTCTGGGCCGCGCAACCACTGATTCCACATGGCTTTACGCCACGCTTTGCGAGCGTGGCCCAATCGGCCGCACCCGCAATCCTGTCGCCGCGCGCCACAGTAATCATAAACGCCTTTCCTGTAATAACTTGCGGCTCCGCGAGCATGCCCGGCCACCCCCACCACCACCGTCACGCTCGCAAAAAATCACTTGTCAAAGAACCCTGCCGGGATGAAAATGTCACCCCGCCACCACATTCTACCTCTCCCGATACCCGACCGCCACACCCGCCTGCCCTATATTCGGGTGAACGCGTCAATATTTCCGAGTGGCCTTAAAAAATCCGAAAAATATGGCCCAATCAACAGGGCAAGGCGGTTTTCTGGATAAGAGCGGGTGGGGACACCCGCGCCCCCAGGGCGCAACGGCGCGCCTATTGTCCTCACCGGGGATTCGTGCGGCACTAGCCTCCAATTTTCGGGAACTTGACCGCCCCAACCATCCCGTCGCCCATGGCTTTGGCCAGTTCCTCAACCTTCTTCAGAAGGCCGTCAAATGCATCCTTCGTGATCGGGCTGAATCCATGTGCCAGGATCGAGCTGTTACGGGCTGAAAGCGGGGATTTCTCGCCCGCCATCCCCAATTCCGTAAACTTTTTCCCCAGATCATCACCCAACGCACCAAGCAATGTATAGTCATCCTGCAACGCCAGCTTAAGCATTCCACCCTCCGCCCGCGATGCCCATTGGCCCCGCAGCGGCTCCGGCACGCTCTCCAGCGGAACCGCCCCCGAATTAACCCTATGTTGATCCAGCAACCGATACTGCGCGATCGCTTCGGTACAGCGATAAAGCCGGGCCACGGCATCATCATATCGCCCCTCCGCCCCGCGCCGCTGTGCATTGGCTGCCAGTTCAACAACCAACCCCTCACTGGGCTGCGTGCCCGCAGTGTCAAGGCGTTTCAATTGCTCAATATTTTTGCGGACCTGTTGCTTCACCTGGCCACGCCAGTAGCCCTCACCACAAGCCGCCATGTCATTGGCGTAATCCAGGAAGACCCGTTCAAGACAGCTAAGTGCCTTTTTATGCTCGAAGGACTCCCAGTGCGCGTAAGCTGCGGCCATTGTTTCCAGTGCCTGGAACTTGTTCTTAACGCTCTTGGCACCAGCGCGTTTTTTCGCCTCCTCTATGCAGAGCTTTGCCGCCGCAAACTGGCCCGCATTAAAAAACAGTCGGAACTCCTCCATGGCCTGATACCCCAGGGCATCCCACGGGTTGGCGGTCTCAAATTCCTTTTCGCTGCCGTCCACCACGATCCCGACGTTGCCTTTCCCCCGCTTCGTCCCGCCCGTGTAGTAATACCGGCATGGCCACTGTCGGGCGCACTTAATCCAGCCCCGCAGTTGGCCCGCAAGCTCCGCCGTGTAGTAATACCGGCATGGCCACTGTCGGGCGCACAGCGCCAGCGCCGCGGACATCACCTTGGTTCCGCCGGTAATATCCACGATCACCCGGTGGGAATCGCTTTGCCCAAGCCATTGGCGAACCGCGTCGTCAAGCTCTTTCCATACCGATTCAATGCACACCTCAATGCGCTGGGAATCGTGCACGACGGCGTTGTCCGTCGCCGAGGAAGCGACAGGTGCCTCAAGAAACGCAGGCCAGTCCGGCGGCACCGGCTCGGGCGACGGATTTTTCAGCCTTGGCCGCGGCCCGGAGAGGTCCGGCTCGGATTCCTCCGAGCACACAAAAATCACCCAGTCCGGCTTGGTATTGCCAATCGCCGCAATTACCGGCTTCGGACTGCCGCCAACGGTGCAGATCAACAGGGTTTGCATTGCAACGGGTTGTTTTTGCGAAGTTCCAGACATTTTTCTTTCCTTTATCCGGGGCGGTTTATGGCTTGTTTACTGATCTATGTGCCGCGCCGATACGGCGGAGCCATTGCGCAGCATGCGCCGCGGGATTGCACGCGGCGTCAATGCAGCCCTGGCCGCAAATCATCGAGAACCTTCCGCCCGGCCTCATCATGCAGAAATATCCGCCACGCTGGCCGCTGCGGCCACGCATCAATTTCATGCGTGCTTGGCGGTGCCGGCCTGCCCCTCAACGGCTTATAGTCCAGCCGGGCCAGGGATTTACCGTTGTCACGCAGATAGCGGGCCAGATCATCAAGGCGTTCATTAATGTTGTAGAGTTGTTCCGGAGTGCATTCCTTGGCCGAATCCAGAAATTTCTTCGAGTACCTGATCAGCCCATCGGGCGAATCCAGCAACTTCTCCGAATATAATTTTCCCCGCGCCTGCTGCCACACCACCTGCCCCCATGGTGAAAGTTCCACTTCATCCCCCACCTGATAGAAAAACGCCTCAGGAATTCCCGCCGCAATCTCGCCACGCGGACACACCCCTCCGGCTGCCCCCAACCGGCGGAACAGCGGCAAATTAGCTCGCATGACCTCGACGGCGGCCGAATCAATGTCCACCGGAATCCGTGGTATGCGCAACAGCTCCGGCGGCCGGTCCCGGGCGGGCGAGTCAAATATATAAATAATCTCATCAGCATAGAACATCCCCAGCGTCTGCATCCATCCCTGAATACCTTTAAAACCACCGGTAAGATTAAAAACAATGCGGTATTGGCTTTCGCGGTAGCCCGGCAATGTCTCCTGGCACCACCTGATAACCCCCAGTGGCGTCCGGAACTAAAATAACTCGGTCTTAATATTCGCAATCGCGAGAGTTGCGCT
>DAHVEJ010000298.1 GCA_027313145.1 Phycisphaerales bacterium
GCGAGGCGGCCTATCTGGCGGCGTTAACGCAATTTGTGCGGGATTATGAACGCGACCACCATGCTATAAATGCGGAGCAGTTATCGCCGTTGGCAGTGCTGCAACACCTGATGAAGCAATCCGGTCTTACGGCGGCGGACCTTGGCCGCATCATCGGCAACCGCGGCCTGGCCAGCCAGATAATGCTTGGCAAAAGAGCGATCAGCAAAGCCAATATCAGGAAAATCGCTGAATATTTCAAAGTTGAAGCGGGCATATTTCTGTGAGCTGCGGCGCTGCGCTTCAATGAGCAGTGAGCAATGACCAATGATCAAAGACGGGGGGAATCCAGAACCTAGATTAAGGCATGGAGGCCGAAATCCCGATAGCGATGGAATCGGCGGATCGGGGACCTAGAACCTAGGAGCTAGAATTCAGAAGATGCTAAATACCAAATACCAAATGCGCAATGCCCGCCCCGCGCAGCGCTTCCGCAGCCGTTGCTCGTTGTTCGTTGAGCGCACCGCAGCGCTTCCGAATAATTTGATCATTGCTCATTGAGTGTAGCGCTGCGTTTTGTTAACATTAAATGTGTGACAGAGCGCGAGAAGGTTTCGGAGGAGTTCCCGCATGTATGGCAGTGAAATAAAAATTAAGGGGCAGCGATTTGTCCTGATTCCCAAAAAGGAGTTTGACGCGCTTTGCCGCCGCACCGCCAAACAATCGACGCCAAGCTCGGCGCGGCGAAATGTTGTTCGCAGGCGTAAGGCCATGGCGCTTCTTGACCAGTGGGAATCTTCCCCTGCCACGGTTGATGATGCCCAGTGGGATGCCCTGCAAGCTGACATCGCGGCCAACCGCTTGCACCTGCGGCAACCTGTGGATGACTAAGCCATGCGTTTCATACTCGACACGAACATCTGGATTGCCATGCTGCGCAACCAGAAATTGGTAATCGGAAATTTCCGCAAAAATCTGGCTGGTGGCCACGAGATATTGGTAACGCCGGTCGAATATTTCGAGTTGTTGCGCGGACTGGAAAAACGGGGGCACCGCGAACATCTGGAATGGATAAAAAATCTTTGGCTGACGCTGACCTACTGCGAGGCGGATCGGCGGATGTGGGATACAGCTATCAAACTTTGGATTTCTTCCGTAAGGCGGAACCAAAAGCGCGAGGACGCTGACGTTATCTTGGCGGCCTTCGTCGCGCGCTACGATGCGGTATTGGTCACCAATAATGTCCATGACTTTGATGGATTTGATTTTCCAATTGAGGATTGGAGTGCTCCGGCTTCGCCACAATAAGCGATTCCCGCGCTTCTGAATAATTTGATCATTGATCATTGGTCATTGCTCATTGGAGCCACGCGATGAACATCGCGCTATTTATTGATACCGTTGCTTTCGCAGGCACGGAACGGCACGTTCTGGATTTGGGGCAGTCGCTGGTGGCGGCTGGGGCGGTGGTGATTATTGCGTGCCCGGCGGCTTCGCCTTTGACGCCCCGTTGTTTGGCAGCGGGTTTGACGGTGCTGGATGTGCCATCCAGCCTGCGACATGCGGCACGGACTGTCAAAATTCTGGCTGCGGAATTGCGGGCTGGGCGGGTGGATATTATTCATGCGCATAATGGCCGCACGCATTTGCTGGCGGTGGCGGCGGTGAAGTGGGCGGGGTGCGGGCGGGTGGTGGCCACGCAGCATTTTCTGGCCCCCAACCGCACGGGGCGGCGTGGGCCGAAGGCTTGGTTGGCGGGGGTGTTGCATCGTTGGGCGGAAAAAAACACGGCGGCGTTTATTGCCATTTCCCAGGCGGTGAAAGATCAGATGTTGATTCGCGGCGATGCGCGGGCGGAAAAGATAACGGTGGTGCATAACGGCACGACTGAGCCGGAGAAAACTTCCGCGGAACGCATTGCTGCTTTGCGTGCGGAGTTGGGTATGGGGGATGGGCTGATGGTATTTTGTGCGGCGCGGTTGCAGAAGGAAAAGGATATTCCGACGCTGATAAAAGCGATGGCGGCGGTCGCCGCGGCGGCGAAGAATTCAGAATCCAGAATCCAGAATCCAGAAGGCAATCAGGGGGCAACGAACAACGAACAAGAGTTCATCCCGGCGCGCCGGGAAGCAACGAACAACGACGACGACGGGACGGGATTCACCACTAAGACACAAAGACACGAAGGGCCAGGGAAAAATCCACAGATTTCACAGATTCCACAGATTACGGGGTTAGCCGGCCAGCCTGCTGGCCGTGGTCCGGCCGAGGCCGGGCAAATTGAAAGCGGAGGGCTTCTGGAGAATTCTAGATTCGAGGTTCTAGATTCTAACTCCTCCCCCACCGCAGCGCTTCCGCAGGTATTGATCAGTGATACCCGATCCGGCGATCCCATCGCTATCGGGATTTCGGCCTCCATGCCTCAACGGTGTTCATTGGTCATTGAGCGCAGCGCCGCGCTGTTCATCGCCGGCGAGGGTGATCAGCGGGGGGAGTGTGAGCGGCTGATTGCGGCGCTAGACTTCAATGATCAAAGATCAATGAGCAATGATCAAAAATTGGGGGACGGGGGGGGATTTACCACTAAGACACAAAGACACGAAGG
>DAHVEJ010000299.1 GCA_027313145.1 Phycisphaerales bacterium
AAATGGGGCGGCGCGCGGGTTATTTTAGCGACCGCGCCGGACAGCAAATCCATGGCACCGCTGATCGCCGGTCTGGGCATCGCCGGGCACTTGATCATTGTGGGTGCCGGGACGGATCCCATTCCGGTCACGCCCCTGCAACTGATCGGCGAAAGTAAATCTGTTTCCGGTTGGCCCTCCGGTACTGCGATGGATTCACAAGATACACTAAACTTTGCGGCCCTTACGGGTATTAAGGTGATGGTGGAAAAATTCCCACTGGAAAAAGCCGTAGACGCCTACGAGCACATGATGGCTAACAAGGTGCGGTTCCGCGCGGTGCTGGTCATGTAAGTAAAGCCTGGGCTGGCAGAGATCGCGCGTTATACCCGGCCGCGCCACGCGATGCTTTTTCCCCGCAGTTGCCGCAGCCAGGCGTACCACTGAATAACCACCAGCAGGCAAATTCCCAGTGGATGCAAGATGGCTCCGAGCGTTGACTGGCGAAACCGGATCGTCAGAAGCATCCGCGGCAAGTAAACCAGCCCGCTGGCAATCGCTGCGCCGACAATGATGACTGGGGCGGCGTGCAGCAGCACTGCCGTGATCAGCAAAATTAACGGCACAACTTGGCCGCCCAGAAGAATAATCGTTGCCGGAACAATCATTTTTCGCGATGCCAATGCCTCGGTTGCGTTTTTCGCCAATCCATGAAACACCTCTCCGGCACAGTGATACATCCGACATGACGCTAAGGCGGTGGCGTCAAAAATATCGGTGGCAAATCCCGCTTGCCGAAAGGCGCGCGGCAGTGTGATTCCGTCATGGCGGGAAGCACGGATGGCGCTATGCCCGCCGACGGCCATATAAGCCGATTTCCTGGCGATAAATAATTGTCCGCAACCGGCACTGTACGCCGGAGAGTTACTTTTTCTCATCCGATTCAGCGGGAGAAAACCCAGGAGAATAAAGTACATCAGGGGAATCAGCAGTTTTTCAAACAAGCTGTCGGTTTTCTGCAATGGAAATCCGCTGGCCAGTGCCGTCTCATGGGTCTGCATGAATCCGGCCATGCGCGCCAGGGCCTTGGGCGCAAGTTCAACATCGGCATCCATAACTACCATCAGATCATAGTGGGGTTGCTGGGCCAATTGCCAGCACGCGTGTTGTTTGCCGCACCAGTTTTCCGGCAGCGCGGAGGAGTTTATCAGAGTGATGCGGGAATCTTTCGCGGCCAGAGCTTGCACAATATCTGCGGTTGCGTCAGTGGATTGGTCGTTGAGAATAATTAATTCAAGCGTCACATCTTGATTGGCCAGAACCGATTGCATAGCCGCCCGGATATGGTCGGCTTCATTTCGGGCGGGGATCAGAACGGATAGTTCAGGGGCGTGGCCGTCCGATGGGCCTGGCTCAGGTGCGCGAAATAAGGAAAGATTCACCGTCAGCAGCGCGGCCGGAACTCCCGCTAGAAGCAGAGCCATAATCACTAAAATCGGCAGCATCACCATGCGTCCTGTTCCGCCGGACTTGCGGATGCGGATAAAGGCTTTTTGCCGCCGTAGCGCAATCGCAAATCGTAAATTCCCCCCACGCCTGATTGGCGCTCCAACAGCGTGGTAAAACCATCGCCCGATCTTAAGATGGCCTTGGCCCGCAAGATATTTTGCTGATGTTCAAGCGCCGCCGCGAGGTGTTGTGTCCATTGAGCCGCCGTTTTCTCCCTGTGCCTATCCGGACTGATCGGCGATCCAAGGGAAATTAAGGCTTCCGGCAGGCGGTCCTGCCAAAAAATATATTCTACCGCCATCGGTACAAAAGTTACGGGATAAATATCTCTGGCCAGATGTCCCAAGCCGGGTTTAAGCGCAACGGGTCGAACCAGCGAATCCACAAAATCCCCCTGCGGCGTTACCCAGAGAATGGCATTATTCTGTCGCAATACGCTTCGGCTGGCCTGCAAAAACTCAGCCGCGCCACGGGCGGAATTTTTATGCACGGGAAAAAAGCCTAACTGGCGCATGATCGGGTATTGCGTGAGGGATTGGGCATCTATTGGGCAATAGTGTTTATGCCGTGGATAAAATCGGCACGCGATGACGGCTCCAATCAGTGGGTCCCACCAGGAGGGATGATTCAAATAAATAACTGTTGGGGTGGCTGCGGGGGGAATGGCGCTTTGGGCGTCCAGCCGCACGGCATGAAACGCTTTGCGCACAAAACGGGGGATGTACCATCGGGCCAGAGCCGCCAAAACAGGGCGGTAGGTGGGCAGCGGTTGGTCTTTCATAGGCAACTCCGCTTACGCCGCCAAGCGCTACGGCCACGCGCCACGCGGTGCCCCATACCACAATAAAAAGCCGCGTGATAACGCACGTTTGGATTTGCCGGCACCGTTATATTCCAGCTCATGCAAGCCTCCCGGGCATTTATTACCGCCTGTTAGTTTAGTCGTAATGGTGCACGAAGTCTTGGGCGGCAGGTTTTCCGCCGGAAAATTGTGTTCCCGTTGCAAAGGGCGTGCCAATTTTTCCGGGCGATCTCATCCGTGATGTTAGCCGGCACATTAAATGTGCCGCCGCGTCGCGAATAGCGCGCTCGCCG
>DAHVEJ010000029.1 GCA_027313145.1 Phycisphaerales bacterium
GCCCTGTCATTTCGGCAGGCGGGCCGGGCTATTGGATCGGCCCTAAGGTGCGAAGAAAAAGTGATTCGTCACGGCTGACATCACGTGCACATCACGCCCAAGGCCCAATAGAGCAGACCGGAGACCGTGGAGCAGCAGAGCAAATTCGGCGAGCGCAAAAGAGTGGCTGTCGCCGTAACAAGGTGGCTTCCGCGGCTTGCTTTCAAGCCTACGTGACGCGAAATTGCGATTTGCAATTTGTGATGCCCCGGTTTTATCCGCGTGATCAGTGGAATCCCCGGTTACTTTCGGGGGCGCAACGGGATTGAACCGCGAATTAAGCGAATACTGATGGGAAAGGTTTATGATTGCTGCTGTACTGGCGGCGGAGTATCCGCATCAGGATCCAGCGGGAGAATGACTCTTACTTGAGTTCCAGTAGGAAGCGGACGAATAAAAATCTGTCCTTCATGCAGTTCCACAAAACGCCGTACAATCGCCAGACCCAGTCCCAGGCCGCGGCTGCCTTCCTCGCCCGCATCGCCACTGTGATGTTGCATGGTATCAGCACCGGTCTGGAAGGGCTCAAATGGCTCGGCCAAAACTTCATCAGGCATTCCAGAGCCGGAATCTTCAATAATTAGTTCAACATGTCGGCTTACCAGCACGTTGACCGTTACCCGCACCGTGGCACCATCCGGTGAAAAGCGGATGGCGTTACTCAACAGATTCGCCAGGATATCCCCGACTTTATCTGAATCGCCCCGCATGGTGGGAATGGTATCGGGCATGACCAAATCAAGCTTTTGCTTCCGCGCATTGATAAAGACGCTTTGCTGATCGCATACTTCAAGAATCACTTGGCGAAGATCAAAGGGATCACGCCGTGGCTTAATGGTAAAGACGTCTTCCTGCACCAGCTTGAGCAGGTCGGTGACAATCTTGGAAAGCCGGCGGGAGTTCTTCAAAATTGAATCAAGCGATTTATATATTTCTCCGGCGGGTGTATTGGCGGGTTCCCCGGGGGCGGGCCGGGCTATGCCGGCATTGGCTAATTGCCGCAGTATTAATTGCGTGGTGATGATAATGTGGGACATGGGGCTGCGGAGTTCATGGGCGGCCAGGTCCATGAATCGTTGCTTAGCTTTGGCGGTCTGTTCAAATTGCCGCACGTTGGCGGCCAGACGGCGGGTCATTTCATCAAAGTCACGCGCCAGCATTCCCAGTTCATCCCTGCGGAACATCACCTCTTCCTGATCCTGTGACAGCAGTCGGATATTCAGTTCGCCGCGACCAACAGCGCTGGTAGCTTCACGCAGTCGCAGTATTGGATAAATGATTTCGCGCTTGCTGATGACATAACCCAGGGCAAACAGACCCACAATAAGCATTCCCCCCGCCAATGCCACCAATTCCGCCTGCCGCAGAATCGGAGCGAGAATATCCTGCGAGGACTGGCTTAAGATGATAGTCCATTGCGGCACCACGGAGGGCTGGTCAATAATTTCCGACATGCGGCTGAATTTGACTGTGGAATCACCAATCAGGCAGCCCGCAAGCAGGTCGCCAATCCAGCCCGATCGGTTTCCGCCGCGCAGGGCGATGTAGCGCTGTCGGCCTAAGCGGGCTTGGTGGGGATTTCCCAGCACAAATACCGGAGCGTTGCGTTTCGGGTCATACACTTGCGCCACGGCCTGAGTTTGCGGCAGATACAAATGAAGCTCATACGTTAAATCGCTGACGTCCACCGTTTCAAGAATAAATCCCAGCAGCACGCCGCTTCCGGGGCTTACCACCGGAACAATAATCGGAATAGAGGGCAATCCGGTAATAGGGTCGGAAAATATCGAACCGATCACGCACGTTCCGCCAATGCCGCTGTCGGCAATTTTCCACCACCACGTTTTCCGGACGCTAAGAATCGTGGGTTGGATATCCGCCGCAATGACCGTGCCATGACGATTAATCACCAGCACGTGATACAATCCGAGCTTATCCGCGGTAATCAGGCGAATGCGGCGGGCGACGGGGTTATTGATTAAGGATGCCACGCCGCCGGGCGTCTTCGCGGAAGGGGCCTGCCCCGTCTCAGGGACAGCCTGGGGGCGGGTGGTGGCGACATGATTGTGTTTCTGAATAAAGCGGACAACTTCCGGTAATTTCGCAACGAAGCTCAACCGCCGTACCTCAGCCTCAAGCTGAAAACTTATCGCATGCGCGCAGGCGGACGCAAGCTCCACATATGCATTTTGAACAGTATCAATGCGATTACGGGTGCCAATGCCCAGAATCGCCATCAGGCTTAAGGCCATAGGCAACAGCCCGACCAGCACCAAGGTACCGATTAATTTTTTGCGAATCCCAAAGTGCATTCGTTTCTCACTAAACCCGCCGGCAATTCTACCGCGATGATAATCGGCCGCATGGCCTGCGGCCAGCCACCTACGCTACAGCATTTGCTCGAGCATGGCGGTCATTTTGGCTAAAGTACCCGGTGGCTGTTCGGCAATTCGCCCGAATATGCGATGAAATACGGTGAAAAAATGGATTAATTCCCGCATCCGTTGGACATACGCCGCATGGTCCGCCTGCCCGGCGGGGTCCGCCGGCACTCCGCCGGCAGATTGCAGACACGCTTCCAGTCGATTCAGCAGCGGGTCAAGCTCACGGCGTTTACGTTCGCGAAAGATATTCTGGAATACCACCCATACATCCCCTTCGGTGGTGAAAAAATCCCGCCGATCGCCCGGGGCACTGGTGCGTCGCACGATCCCCCAATTCACCAGATCGCGCAGATTCATGCTCGCACTGCCGCGGGAAATCCCCAATTCCTTCATGATCTGTTCGGCGGTCATAGGCACAGCCGAGACCATCAGAAGGGCGTGCATCTGGGCCATGGTACGGTTGACACCCCAGTGACCGGCCATCTGCCCCCATAGATCCACAAACTGCCGTCGGGAGTTTGCTAAATCATTGGAAGGGTTATCTGTCATAGCGTCGATTCCGTTTTTTGCGCCCGGCGCAACCTTATTACATTCTAACCCGGCCCGTACCATTCAAAAGAATATCCGCCATGGCATTCTATTTCCAGCCGCGCAGGAAACTTTGCGGGGAATCGATTTGAATCATATGACGTTATCGTTGGGCGATAAGCATTAGCCTCGGGCACCGGATTGAGAATAAAAAGACGGTAGCTGCCGGGCGGCCATCGCGCGCAGAATGGAGTCCAGCACCTGGTTTAATTGTTTGCCAATATCCTCCGCCAGAAAACGCAGCACGAGATACCCATTTTCCTGTAAAAGCTGGTCTTTACGCCGGTCTCGACGATAAGCATCACGATCGTTCAAATGCTGGGGACCGTCGATTTCAATGACGATCCCCGCCGGTCGACAAAGCACGTCAACTTCCATTTGGCTCATTGCATCGAATGGGATAGGCAATCGGATATTGAGTCGAAAAAGCCCGGCCGTTTGTGCAAGCGATTCCAATCGACGAAAAAGAAATGCCTCCGTGGCACTTCGGGCAAGATTTTCGTGTTGTGCGCCCGACGGAAACTCTTTGGCGATGTGAACAAAAAGATTGCCCAGCGGTATGTCTACGCCATCCCTGATAAGCCGTTGTACACTGGCGGCATATTCCTTTTTCCATTGGGGATCAATCGGCAGGGGTACTTCCGGGGGCCACCCCGGTACCGCACTGCCGGGAAGTAACATGCTGTATCCCACCGCCTCATAGCCGCGGCAACGCCGATCAAACATTTTCGCCAACATGGGGTCGTTGAGATCGGCGTAATCATATACACGCACTTCGCGTTTGCCATCATGTAAACGGTGCAGACGGCCAACGTACTGGGCGATGGTTCCGTGCCAGGAGATGGGTAATGTCAGAAAAAGCGTGTCCAGTCGGGCGTCATCAAAGCCTTCGCCAATATACTTGCCCGTGGCCAGCAGAAGTCGCGGTTCATTCTCAGCAACGGACGAAAGCGCGGCGGCAATATTTCCGACTTCCTTTTTACCCATCCCGCCGCGCAGCACAAATAAATTTGTGACGTGCGGGGAAAGCCGTGCCGCCAACTCTGTCAGATGCGTATGGCGTTCGGTCAACAGTATAGGCGATCGGCCCTGCTCCAGGGCATGTAGCACATCCTGGCAAATCATGGTGTTGCGATTCGAATCAGCCGCAAGTTCGTTATACATCGCCTGAAACTGTTTGCGAAAATCCACGTCCGCCGGAGCACTGGAACGAAAGCCAGTGGGGCGCACCAATACCGTGTGGGCAAAGGGGCGGAGTGTTGCCTGTTGTTTCGCATCAACGTGATGCCGAATCGGTCCACATTGCATTAAAATGATGGGATGGTGGCCATCCTTGCGAGTCAGAGTTGCCGATAGTCCTAACAGGAATTTCGCTTTGGCTCGCCGTGTGACCTGTTCAAAGCTGTGTGCGGATAAGTGATGGCACTCATCGACAATGATATGGCCATAGTTCGCGACGCGATCATCCACAACGCCCTTCCGAACCAGACTCTGTATGACCGCGACATCCAGAAGACCATTGGGCTTTTTATATCCACCGCCAATTCTGCCTATCGATTTGGCTGGGATATTCAGAAATGTGGATAAGCGAGCAATCCATTGCTCCATCAACTGTTTTCGATGCACGAGAACTAGCGTGTTGACACGGCGTTGGGAGATCAGCCATGCCGCAAGCACTGTTTTTCCAAAACTGGTGGTGGCGGATAACACGCCGGTATCATGGGCCAGCATCGCCTTGGCCGCAGTGTGTTGCTCGGGCCGCAAGCTTCCCTGGAATGCGACGTCCAAGGTCATGCCAGCATAGCGCTCATCGCGGATGCATGTCGTAATTTTCAAACGTTGAAGCAACTGCTGGGCCGCTTCCAAACATCCGCGCGGTAGTGCGATATGTTTTGGATGATCTTCCGCACAGCCGATGACACGTGGAATGGTATACGTGGGCAATCGCATGGCCTGGGCCTTATAGAATTCGGGATTTTGAAAGGCCGCCAGCGCTACCAGCCGGTTTCGCAAAGCCGGGGGCAGAATATCTTTGGCAATATAAATATCATTACCCAGAACGAGTTCAATTCTCGCCGGCAGCGGGCCTGTAACAGTTGGTTCGGCTCGACGGCGTGACGGCGGCAAGGTCCAGGGGGATGGATCATCCTGTGTCGGTTCCGCCAATGGAATCACCATCACCCGGCGATTGGCTTGAGCGCGTTGAACAATCTCCTCAACATGCGAAGGCGGTATGCGTGTTACCTGGGATAAGAATGCCCATTGATCCGGGTAGGGAATCATATGGTCATCCAAAAATATACTATTCCCCTTTTTCCGCGCCACTTTTTGCAACGGCAGTGCAATAAGGTTGCCAAATCCGCCGCGTGGCAGCGTATCCTGATTCGGAAAGAATCGGTCATACGAGTCCAACCCTATCTCAGGCCGTCGTTCCATCGTCTCTGTACGAATGTACGATCCCAGTCGGCGAGCTAGCGCAGCGGGTATAGCCTGGGAAAAAAACAGCCAGATATGGCCGCCATTCCCGGATCGCGATCGCTCCAGGTAGGCTGGCAGGTTCAGATGACGGCACGATTCCAGTACCGCTTTCACATCTTCCTGCCAACTGGCCTTGTCAAAATCCGCCGCCAGAAAAAAGCAGGTTTCGTCCTGCAGCATCGGGTAAACGCCGATCACGAATTCTTTGCCGTCGCCGTTTTTTCCGGAAAGATGCCAGCGGATAACTTCATCCGTGACGGGTAAAAATCGGCTATTGGCACACTGCATGCACTTGATCTTCGGCTTTTCACAGATTCCGCGGACCCATTCATTGCCGCACGCCGGCTGATAGCCGGATTTGCCGGTTTTCCGACTCTGGAATCGCTGCGGATAAACATCCGTGCGTCCGCGAAACAGTGAGCGAAATAAGGAAACCTTTAGTTCAGGCGGCGAATCACGGCAAACCGGCCCAATGGGCTTTTCAAAATCCAAACACTGGCTTGAAAGAACCTTTAATTCCATGGAATTTCTCATCTGCTGCCGCTCGAAACATTGTGTACAGTATAAGCGTAGGTGATGGCTTCAATATTCGCAATGGCCGTTGGATAAGGCGGCTGTGTCGGTGGATGTTTTTGACATAGGAGCGTAGAATAAATTTCCGTGGTATAGCCGTTGCCACGCTGACAAATGTCTCAAGCAGACCGGCGGTTTTACAGACTGCGACGTTGTTCGCATCAAGTAACTGGCGGCGCTCCCAAAGTCAGTCCCCGAACTCGAGAATTAGGGATCTTAGCCCCAAAGAAGCTGGATTAGCCGCAAATGTTTGAACTGAAAGGTTGATGGAATGAACTCGCAGGGCACACACTGGAGGATTTTTTCCGCTGTCGGCTTCATGGGCATGATGATGATTGCCGGGTTCTGCGTTGCGGCACCGCGCACAGCACAACTGCGGGAAGAACTTCATGCGCTGGCACCGACCACACGCTGGAACGCCAAATGGATTTCGGCTCCTTTGCCATCCCATAACCCGCTGCAGAAATTAAGTTGGGTATGGGGTGCCGGCGGGGGCGGCGGCACTGCCGTGACCCATGCCTGGTTTCGCCGAGAAATTACCTTGCCGGCGCAGGCGGTCATTCGCAGCGCGGTATTCCAACTCACAGCCGACGAGCAGTTCGTACTTTATGTTAACGGTGTGCAAGCCGCACAAACGACACAATGGCGGGGGGCCAACTGGAATACTATTTATCATCCCAACATTACGCGATTGCTGCATGGCGGTGTAAATACGTTGGCGATCGCCGCCAGTAACGCCGGTGACAACATCAATCACGCCGGACTGATCGGGTCGTTGATGATCGTGCTTGGCTCCGGCACCAGGATTTACGTGCCGATCAATACCAAATGGAAGGTTACCCAAGTGCAACCTCCTTCCGGCTGGAATCGCACTGGGTTTCAAGCCGTCAATTGGAAAGCGGCACACATAATCACCCGATTCGGTGTGGGGCCGTGGGGCCATCAGCCCGAACCTCGACAGGCGTTACCGCTTTTCCGGCATGAATTTGCAATAAGCAAAACAATCGCACACGCCACGGTTGATGTATCCGGCTTGGGCCAATACAAATTATCTATCAATGGTCGTAAGGTCGGTGATGATGTCATGCAGCCGGGCTGGACGGATTATAAAAAGACGGTTTTGTATAACCGCTACAATGTCACCCCTCTTTTACGGCAAGGGCGCAACGCCATCGGCGTGATGCTCGGTACGGGCATGTATGATTGCCCCGAGGGGACGCAACGTTACGAACATGCGCCAAATCCATACGGTCGGCCAAAGCTGATTCTGCAACTGCACATCACGTTCACCGATGGAACTGGGGTCAACATTGTCAGCAATGGCCGGTGGCGTACGAAGCCCGGGCCGGTGATGTTTTCGTCGATTTATGGCGGGGAAGATTACAACGCATTGGATAAAATTCCCGGCTGGAATAAGCCTGAATTTAATGACAGTCGATGGCCGCGAGCCATGGTGGTTATGGGGCCGGGCGGAAAGTTGACGCCCCAAATCGCACCGCCGGTGAAGGTCATGCACATTTATAAAGCCGTTCGCGTCACGCATCCGCAACCGGGCGTAACCGTGTATGATCTGGGCCAGAACATGGCGGGGCGATTCGTTATCAAGGCCACGGGGCCGGCGGGATCCCGATTGATCGTGTACCCATCTGAATTACTTCATTCCAACGGCACAGAGTGGCAATCATGTGCCGGTCCGATCTGGTGCGTTTACACCCTTGACGGTAAAGGTGTGGAAACGTTTCATCCTATTTTCTCCTATTTCGGCTTCCGCTACGTCCAAATTGACGCGCTTGCCGCAAGCGGTCCACACCCGGGTGCCAAGCCGGTCGTATTAGGCGTCATCGGGCAGGCGACGCACACGTCGTCGGCCACAATCGGCCAGTTTACCTGCAGCAATAAGCTGCTCAACAAGATCAGCCGCCTCATCACCATGGCCATGGTCAACAACATGACCAGCATTATCACCGATTGCCCCACACGGGAGAAAACCGGGTGGCTGGAAGACACCTATCTGGTGGGGCCGGGGATCATGGACAATTATTTCGTGCCGAAGTTATATGAGCAAACGGCCGCCAATATGCGTGATGCGCAATGGTCAAACGGCATGGTCCCGGATTTTGCGCCGGAATATTTCAACTATCCGGGCGGATTTACCGATTCCCCGGAATGGGGCAGCGCGTGCGTGCTTGATCCCTGGCTTACCTACAAATATTTCGGAGATAAAAGGATATTGTCGCAAAATTATCAGATGATGATCCGCTACGTAAGCTACCTCAAATCACGCGCCAAAAATAATATTGTTGCTTATGGCTTAGGCGACTGGTTTGATCTTGGGCCTGGCGCTCCGGGCATCGAGCAATTAACGAGTATGGGTGTAACCGCCACCGCTACGTGGTATCGAGATTTGACCACCCTGGTAAAAATCTCCCATATACTGGGCCATCTTCAAGCCGCTCAGCATTTTGCCGCCGAGGCCAGGCACGTCCGGGCGGCATTCAATCAACGATTCTATCATCCCGCTACCGGCCAATATGATCGCGGCAGTCAATGTGCTAATGCCATGGCTTTAGCCACCGGCATTGCCAAAAAAGCGGATCGCTCAAAAGTGCTCGCGAACTTAATCGCCAATATTCGCAAGCATGGGTATCACACCACGGCAGGTGATATTGGCTTTCATTATGTGGTGCAGGCATTAATGGACGCAAGGCAATCGTCTTTGCTTTATAAAATGGCCACGCAGACCACTCCGCCAAGCTACGGATATCAGATCGCGCATGGGGCCACAGCATTAACCGAGGCCTGGAATTGCAACGCCAACGATTCCCAGGATCACTTCATGCTGGGGCATATTGAACAATGGTTCTACAACGGCTTAGGCGGTATACGCGTTGACATGGCCAAAACGCCTGGCCGCCAGTTGGAAATTCGCCCGGCAGTGGTGGGCAATCTAAAATGGGTGAATGTCCATTATGATTCCGTGCTGGGGCAAATAGTCAGCGCTTGGCAACGGACAGGAACCCGGTTAATTTTGCGGATCACCATTCCGCCAAATACAATGGCCCGTGTATTTGTGCCCACGACTGATCCACAAACGCTACAAATCAATCACCAGTTTTTGATACATTCCGGCGTGCGCGTAGTACGCATGATGCGCAACGAGGTAATTGTGGAGGTTCCGTCAGGAAATTATATCGTGCGCAGTCGAGATTGAGACGCGAGCACTGAGGCGTGGACATCTGGTCCATGCGTTTCCACGCGGCAGGCCAGTGGAAACGGACCATCGGCAGGACGCCGATGCCACGCTTGGGCCTGTCCCAATCCGGCGTACCTGCCGTCTACCCGTGCAGGCGATATGGAATAACGCAAATGAGGAAAAATGATGGTTGCAGAAACTAATGAACTGCTGCGGCGGGCCTGCAAGAATACAGTCGCGGTTCCCGGCTTTAATATTCCATATCTGCCGATGCTTGAGCCGATTGTGCGGGCCTTGCGCGATACCGACGCATTCGGCCTGATCATGGTGGCGCGGTTGGAATGGATGAAGTTTGAGGCTCAAAGTCTGGAGGCGGTGGCGGAAGAATACCAGCGTGTGAAAGATGAACGCTGCACGCGTCTGCACCTTGACCACGTCCCGGTTATTGATGAAGACGGCCTGCCCGTGGATTATCTGTCCATCATGAGGCAGGCGATAGATGCCGGCTACCAATCGGTCATGATTGATGGTTCCCGCCTGCCATTGGCGGGGAATATCGCCGCCACCAGACAGGTGGTGGAGTTGGCGCATGCCGCCGGTATAGCGGTTGAGGGTGAGTTGGGGGCGGTGCTGGGGCACGAGGATGGTTCAGTGCCGTCATACGAGGAGATATTCGCCAGCGGGAAGGGATTTACCGACCCCGCCGAAGCTCAGCAATTTGTTCGGCAAACCGAAGTTGATTGGCTTTCGGTGGCAGTGGGATCCATCCACGGTTCGATATCAAAGGCCCTTAAGGATAAGAAAAAAGTGGAGGCGAGGCTGAATATCCCGCACCTGCGGCGCATCAGTGAAGTTGTGAAAATCCCTTTGGTACTTCACGGCGGAACGGGCATCGACCGACGGTACATTTCGGATGCGGTGCGGCTTGGTTGCGTCAAGATCAATATCGGCACGGCATTGCGTCAGCCCTTTGAACAGATGCGAGGCGATTCCGTAGTAAAGGCGCAACAACTGGTATACGACACGGCCATATCGCTGCTGCGGGATGAATTGAATATCATCGGTTCGGCACGGGTTCTTAAGGCTTGAAAGGAACAGTAATGGAACCCATTTCTAAAACAACATTCGCTCTATTTTTCGGAAATCGCGGGTTCTTTCCCGCTTCTCTCATTGCTCAGGCACGGAGTGAAATTCAGACGCGATTGGAGCAAATGGGCCATAACGTGCTCATGCTGGAAGAGTCGGCTACCTGCCACGGTGCCGTTGAGACACGCACGGAAGCCCGGCGTTACGCGGAATTTCTAAATCAACACCGTGGCAAATTCGGGGGCGTGATACTAAGCCTGCCGAACTTTGGTGATGAAAGCGGTGCCGTTATGGCATTGCAGGATGCGGGCGTGCCGATTCTTATACATGCCTATCCCGACGAATTGGACAAGATGGGGCCTACGATGCGCCGTGATTCGTTTTGCGGCAAGCTCTCTATTATGGACGTGTTTTGCCAATACGGAATCAAATTTACCGCTTTACAGCCGCACACAGCCGCCCCGGCTTCTCAAGCATTTGAAGCAAATATCGACTATTTTGACCGGCTCTGCCGGGTGGTCGGCGGAATGCGCCGCATGACCATCGGAGCCATTGGTGCCCGCACGACAGCGTTTAAGACGGTACGCATCGACGAACTGACGTTGCAGCGACACGGAATAACCATTGAAACTATGGATTTATCAGATGTTTTCCTTCGCATTGAAGCACTTGGTGCGGATAATAAAGCCGTGCGCGAGAAGGCGGCGTTTCTCACCGGCTACACCGATTTTTCCGCCGTGCCGGGACAGGCCGTCACCAACATGGCCCGCTTGGGCGTGGTGTTGGATCAAATCACGGAGGAGTTTGAGCTTGATGCTCTGGCCATCCGCTGCTGGATTGAACTGCAGAAAAAGCTGCATATATCGCCGTGCACGCTGTTAAGCGAACTGAATAATCGCGGGGTTGCCACCGCGTGCGAGGTGGATATAGGCTCGGCGGTTATGATGCAGGCCTTGCGATTGGCATCGGGTCAGGTAACCACATGTCTGGACTGGAACAACAACTACGGCGACGATCCTGACAAATGTATTCTTTTTCATTGCGGCCCGGTGCCGCAGAAAATGATGCGAGCAAAGGGCAAAGTGACGGATCATAGTATGTTGGCGCATACGGTGGGGCCGGGCTGTTCCTGGGGTTGTAACGTCGGGCGCATCGCGCCCATGCCGATCAGTTTCGGCAATGTCCTCACGCAAGACGGCAAAATTAAATGTTATGTGGGTGAAGGCCGATTCACGGAAGATGAAATTGCGGAAGACTTTTTCGGCTGTGCCGGTGTTGTCCAGATCGCGAACCTTCAGAAATTGCTGCAAACAATCGGTATGACCGGTCATCGCCACCATGTCGGTGTGACGCCCGGCCATGTGGCTGGTCCCATCCGTGAAGCATTCAGCGCCTATCTGGGCTACGAGGTAACAAAAGCGTGAGCACCTTGGGTATTGATGTTGGTACGACGGGTTGCAAAGCGGGAGCATTTTCCAGTAGTGGAAAGTGTATTCATCTGGCGTATCGGGAGTACCCTACGCTTTATCCACGCCAAGGGTGGGCCGAATTGGACGCAGAGGTTGTGTGGTCTCGCGTGCAGGAAACCATCGCGGAGGTGGCGGCGGCGGCAAAATCTGACCCGATCCGAGCATTGTGCGTCAGTGCAATGGGGGAAGCCGCCACACCGGTAAACAAAAATCGCCAAATTCTCGGGCCGAGCATTCTTTCCTCGGACGTCCGTGGACGAGAGTATATTGACGTAATGTTGCGTCAAATGTCACAGGAAGAATTTTACGGAATCAATCCCAATGTGCTTACGCCGAGTTATACGCTGCCGAAGTTGCAGTGGCTTAAAGAGCATAGGCCTGAACTTTATCACGCGACCGATTATTTTTTGATGTGGGGCGGATTGGTGGAATTTTTACTGGGTGCTGATCCGTTCATCAGTTATTCCCACGCAAATCGAACTTTGCTGTTTGATATTCATAAGCAAGATTGGTCGGAAAAATTGCTCGCCATAAGCGGAATGGATCGCGCCAAGCTGCCACGTTGTCTGCCGGCCGGCACCGTTGCGGGAAGCGTGTCCGACACTATCGCCGCGCAACTTGGACTGCCACGGGATGTAAAGATTGTGGTGGGAGGCCACGATCAGTGTTGTAATGCGTTGGGGGCGGGCATTGCCCAGGCCGGCCGTGCCGTCGATGGAATCGGCACTTATGAGTGCATTACACCGGTATATCTTGGCGTACCCGATCCGGCCAAAATGCTGGCCCTGGGCCTGAACATAGAGCATTATGTCATTGCCAACCATTACGTATCATTTCTGTTCAATCAGGCGGGTTCACTGCTGCGATGGTTTCGTGATACCTTTGCCGCCGGTGAGCGATCGGATCCGGAGATATACCGGCGATTGGATGCCGAAGCACCGCGCAACCCCACGAATCTGCTGGTACTGCCATATTTCGAACCAACTGGCTCGCCGGGCTATGTCACCGACGCCTCGGGTGTCATTGTCGGGCTGAAAACGTCAACAACGCGCGGGGAGATCTATAGGGCATTGCTGGAGTCGATCACTTATTACTTTGCCCAACCAATTACTCAGTTGAGATCCCTTGGAATTGACACCTCCGAGTTTATCGCAACCGGTGGAGGTGCGGGATCAGACTTGTGGCTGCAGATCAAAGCCGATGTTCTCGGTGTTCCTTATACGCGACTGGCCCAGACGCATTGCTCCGTTGCCGGTGCTGCAATGATCGCCGGTATGGCCATCGGCGAGTTGCCCGGCATAGCCGACGCGGTGCCACGATTTGTGCAACGGACAAAAACATTTTACCCCATGGCAAAACATCACCACGTATATCAGGAACGCTTGGAGCGGTACGGGGAATTGTACCCGCTGATGCAGAATTATCTCTCCGTGCTGTCATATGGCTCGGAGTCAGAAAGGTCTTAATTCGTGCAAAAAATACTCGATCAAAAGCTCTCCGCCTTGGCCAATGACGACATAACCCCGGAAGAAGCGGTGCGGGCCTATCATGGTCAATTAAGCGATGCCGGCATTAAACCGCATCGGTGTCTGGTGCTCGGCAATAATGCATGGGTACATGAACGGCATTACCCATCCGGCACAATCCACGGTCCGGACAACCTGTTTAACATGAAAATCATAAAACGGCGTTTTAAGCAGTGAAACAGCAGTATCGGTCACGAATATCCGGTGGCAAATATGGCCGATTGCCTGCGGATCACCCGTATGATAAAATCATTGACCAATAATGAAAGGAAGCGTGGTAATGAGCGCCCCGGCAAACACACCCACCCAGCCGCAGGGGGAAAGCGCACCAATTGCCGGAATTTCCCGTAGAAACATTCTGGCCATGGCAACGGGAGCCGTAATTGCTGCCGTAACCGACAGCTCCAGTAGCAGCGCCGCTACTAAAAGCGCGGCTGTAAGTCTGTCACCACTGCGGCCGGTAGCGTTGCGTTGTGAACAGCTTGCCAATCCGCTGGGGATAGATGAGTTCAATCCGCGTCTAACTTGGCAGCTTGCTGCGCCAGCCGCCGAATTGCGAGGGCTTTCGCAAACGTCCTGGCAGGTACAAGTGGCCAGTTCACCAGAAAATCTGGCGGCTGGTATGGCTGATGTATGGGACAGCGGACGCGTCGCCAGCCAGTCGTCGGCGGCCATCGTTACTCCTGCCAAAGCACTTTTATCGCGCGGGCAATATTTCTGGCGCGTTCGCGTGTGGGATCAGACAGGTCACTTGTCCCCTTGGAGCCATGATGCGACGGCTGGCACCCGAGTGGCCTTTTGGTCCATGGGGCTGCTGAAACCCGCCGATTGGCAGTCGTATTGGATAACCGACAGCACGCTGGCGGATCCGGCAAATTATCCTCGGGTGCCTGAGTATTGCTACCGCTCTCAAATGGAGGAACGGGCGGATGAAGCTAAATGGATCCTCATAGACCTCGGCAAAACTCAAGCGATAGACGCCGTGGTGCTCCACCCGGCACGGCCCGCCACGTTGTCCCCTGATTACGCAAGCTTCCTTTATCCACTGCGATTAAAAATTCAAACATCCAACCGGGCGGACTTCAGCGATGCGGCACTCGCGCTAGATCACACCCACCACGACATCGCCAGCCCGCGGCCGCCGGTAATGAATCCTCCGCGCTTGAGCTTTGCAGACGTTCGGGCGCGCTTCGTAAAAATAGTCGTTACCAAGCTGCCTTATTGGGAAGGCCGCTGGTACGCTTTTGCATTGGGCCGCATCCAGATTTTTCATGGTGCCACAGAGTTGGCGGCTAACTGCAAGGTACAATGTTCCGACTCGGTTGAAACAACGAAGATTTCGCAAAAGTATCTTACGCATAACGGCCCGGCCATCACTTGGTGTCCGCCGCCGCCCGCTCTGGTGGCGGAGCCGCCGCATCTGCCCGACGGCAACGGTTACTTTGAATACGCGCCTGAACCGCTTCAAGAGCATCGAATCCGGGATATCCCCGCAGAACAAACCCTTTGCCGTGTGGCCCTGCTGCGCCGTGAATTTACCGCGGGTGCCAACCTGCAGCGAGCAACGTTGTACGTTACCGCCCGGGGTTTTTACGAGAGCGTCATCAATGGTCGGGCGACGTCACCCGCCGTGCTCGCCCCCCGGCTTTACCGAGTTTAACAAGCGCATCTGCTACGATACATACGATGTCACGCCCTTGATTCATACCGGTGAAAATGCCATTGCGTGCCGTCTTGGTTACGGCTGGTACGCCGGCCATATGAACCTGTCGGATATGTGCTATATCTTCGGCTATTTGCCCAAGGTATTGCTGCAGCTAGAACTGCAATATGCCGACGGCCACACGCAAGTGGTCGCCAGCGATGAAAGCTGGCACAGCACGCTTGGAGGGTCCATCCGCTACAGCGATCCGCTGGCTGGGGAGTTTCAGGATTTGCGGCTTGAGCAGTTCGGCTGGGATATGCCTGGCTTTAGCGCAGTCTCGTGGACACCCGCCTTTACCATTCCTCGTGACGAGACCCCCATAACATGGCACCGCACGCAGCATGTTACGCGCAATCGTACCCTGCGGCCGAAAAACCACCACGAGGTTTCGCCGGGTGTTTTCGTCTTTGATTTTGGCCAGGAATTCTCGGGCTGGTGCCGACTCACCACCGATGGGCCGGCGGGCACACACATTACTCTTCGGCATGCCGAATGCCTGAACAACGACGGCAATATTTCGGTGCAAAATCTCTGGGGGACGCTTCAGCGGGAAGATTATATTTTGGATGGCAAAGGTCCCCGCACGCTTGAGCCGCACTTTACCTGGCACGGTTTCCGTTATGTGGAGGTCCGCGGACTCACACATGCCCCAACCGCGCAGACGCTGATAGGCCAAAGCGTGCGTGCTGAAATAGCTTCCACCAGTGAATTTGAATGCTCCAATCCGCTTTATAATAAACTCATGCACGCCACCCGCTGGACCCAATGGAACATGCTTTTTGACGTACCCACCGGCTGTGCAGCTCGGGCTGAGCGGTTGGCCTGGCTGGGCGACATACGTGACTGCGTAAACACCGCCATGCTTAACATGGACACCGCCGCATTTTTCGGCAAGTACACGGTGGATATTCGCGATTCGCAGACACCACAGGGTCGCTTTTGCGATATCACACCCCACGCGCAACTACGCGGCAGTGAAATTTGCGCCGGTTCTCCGGGCTGGGCCGACTGCGGCATGAGTCTGCCCTGGGACCTTTACCTTCATACCGGCGACAAGCGCATTATTGAAAGGCACTTTACCGTCGCGCGCCGCTGGGTTGACTGGGTCGCCGGCAATAATCCGGGATACTTGTGGGCCAATCAACGCGGTCAAGACTGGGGTGACTGGCTCAGCGCCGGCAGCCCCGTTACACCTAAAGAGCTTGCCGCAACGGCTTACTTCGCGAGATCTGCTGACATTATGAGCCGTATGGCAGGCGTACTCGGTGAGCAGCGCTGGCAGCAGCATTACGCGATGCTCTTTGCAGCTATTCGCGGCGCATTTACCAAAGCCTATGTTTCCGCGGACGGAACCATTCAAGGCGACGCACAGGGTTCTTACGCACTGGCCCTTGAGTTTGGTCTACTAGACGAACCGCTCGCCTCCAAATCATTTCAAAAGCTGCTGGTCGCGGTGCAGCGCGCCGGCGGCCACCTGACAACCGGATTTTTAAGCACACGCGCTTTAATGCAGGCGCTGTCACGCTTTGGCGGCCACAATGTTGCAGCTCGCATGGCCAATCAAATCACCATTCCCTCCTGGGGCTACATGATTGAGACCATCGGCACAACCTTCTGGGAATCGTTTGACGCCTACGAAAAGGGCAAACCGGTGATACTGTCGCTAAACCATTGGCCGTGGAGTTCCATTGGCGAATGGCTGTGGAGCTTTGTAGCCGGTATTGCGCTTGATGAAAATCAACCTGGAGCAGGCGGCGTCATTATTCATCCGCGCCCAGTGGCGGAAGTAGTCTGGTGCCGCGGCCGCATCACAACTGCGCGTGGGCCCGTACAAGCCCAGTGGCACCGTCACCCCCATGCATTTACGTTGGAAATCGAGATTCCGCCCAATTGCGAAGCAACCATCAAACTGCCAGTTAGCCCAACTTGGACGATATTGGAAGGTGGACGCTCCGTTGTTCACAATCCGGAAGTGATGCTGCTACGTTCAAATAAGCGAGAGCGCGTTCTGTCGGTTGCCAGCGGCAAGTACGCATTTGAATGCAGACCATAAAACATGTTATGTGATTCGCATCGTGGCACCGTATGACAATCGTCAATATTGCCGGGGCGCAGATACGCGAATAATATAGGAATCTGGTCCGCTAAATATTTCCGGCCCCACCACCGCGGGAAAAAGTTTTCCCGGTAGGTTTTAATCCTATAACTGACCTCGGCATTCGGCCTAAGGCAGATACAGCCATTTTCCTATTTTATCGCATGGTCACGTTACATAAGATGTGTTGATGAGGCGGTAGGTGCCGGTTATGGGGTATCCGGGCGCTCCGCCATTCTCGGCTGTGGCCGGACGTGATTCCCGCCGGATGCGGTGAATCGTTTACGGTGACGTGTTTGAAGGCAGATAAAAAGAGAACGGATATGGAAGCGATTAAACTGTGTTGTGCCAAGTGCGGTTTTGTGGTTGAAGAATATACGTCCGTGGAACTGACGGACAATCCTCGCAAGGCCAAACGGTGCCAGTATCTCTTGCAGAAATCATCCATCTGTCCGTCATGTCTGGCGTCGGGCCGCCTTAAGGAGGTTCGCACACAGGTCGATGATAATGCGATAGTCGGAGCCAAGCCGCAGCCCGCCCCCGGTGTTGCCGCCGCCCATGAAGAGCATCCGCAGTCACCGACGCCGATGATGGATGCGATCTCACGGGGTTCGTGGCCCAGCCATGCGGCCGAACTGAAGAAAACGCACTATCCGCTTCAGATGTATGAACAGGCGCTCCAGAAACGCGCAACGCAATGGGGCTATGGCGGATATGTATCTCTACCGGGCGTGGCAGCGGGGGTTCTGGTGCGGGCGTCAGCACGGCCGGATATTACCAAAGGCTCAAATTTTCTCCGTATCATGGATCCGTGCGGCAATTTCTTCAAAACCGATGCGATGAGAGGTCTCTGTGACATCGCGGACAAATATGCCTACGGTTTGCTGCACCTGCTTAGCACGGGGGGCGACCTGGAAATGCTGGGCATTCCCACGGAAAACTTAAAACCGGCGGTAGATGAAATTACCGCTCTGGGATTTGATGTTGGATCCACCGGCGACGACTACCGCACCAGTGAAGAGTGCATTGGGCCGGCCAAGTGTGATCTGCCGCTTTATGACACGCTGGGATTTCGTGAAGCTTGGTATAAGCGGTTTCTCGAGGATGTGCAATACCCCCGCTTCCCACACAAATTTAAATGTAAATTTGCGGGATGTCCCAATGATTGCGTGCGCGGCGGGCAAAAGGCGGATGTCTTTGTTTGCGGCGTATTCCGTGATTTGCCGATCGTCGATCAACCGAAAGTCGCGGCATGGGTAAAAGGCGGGGGGGATATCAGCACGGTCTGCACGCGGTGCCCGGGCGGCTGTTTGACTTGGGACGCCAAGCGCGGGCTGGGCATTGACGGGGACAGTTGTATTCGTTGTATGTACTGCATTAATAAAATTCCCGGCGTGCGCCCTGGGGGTGATCGCGGAGTCGCGATTCTGGTGGGCGGTAAATTACGCGGCAAGTATGGCCCCATGCTGGCCAAAGTGCTGGTGCCGTTTATGAAAGCCGTGCCGCCGGATTATAAAGAAGTCTTTGATCTCATTGAACGTATCACGGCAGTGTATGACGAGCATGCGCGTAAAAAAGAGCGTATGGGTGACTTTTTGCTGCGGATCGGCATGGTCGAATTTTTCCGCCTGGTCGGCGTTGAACCATCCGCACAGCTTTTTGATCGCCCCCGTACCAACCTCTATTACCACTGGGAACCTGAGGAAGTCAATGCTGAAATTGCTCAGCGGAATATAGCCGGTCAATCCGTTAGTAAGGAATAAAGCTATGCCAGGAATAGGAATACCACCGCTGGAAGCTAATTTGCCGCCGATTGTAAAACGTAACTACGGCAAATGGATATCGCACCAACACCCCCGGCCCGGTGTCATCAAGCATGATTCCGAATCAGGAGAGGCTTGTTTCACCGTGCGTGCCGGTATGCCGCCAAATGCTCGCATCAGCACGCAAACGCTGCGGACGATTTGCGATCTAGCCGATGAGTTTTGCGAAGGCTACTTCCGTGTTACACAGCGTAATAGCTGCGAGTTTGTCGGCGTGCCCGAAAATCGCGTGGAGCAACTTATCGCGCGGTTGGCCGAAATGGGGTTTCCCGTGGGCGGTACCAATCGCTCGCTGCACAACACGGTATGCTGCACCGGTTATTTACATTGTCATTTGGCAGCGACCGATCCCGCGGCGATTATGAAAGCCGTCTCGGAGATGCTGCTGCATGAATTCCAGAACGACTGCCTGCCGGCAAAGTTAAAAATTAGCGGCTCCGGCTGTCTTAATAATTGCGGTGAATCTTCCACCGCTGACATTGCCGTTATCGGGGTGCATCGTGATTTACCTCCGATCCATGCGGAGAAACTCAAGGGCTGTGAATTGCCGCTGGTGATTTCGGTCTGCCCGGTCGGTGCCATCCGGCCGAAAGGTCCCGGGATGATTGAGATTGATCCGAAACGCTGTGTTCACTGCCCCGCCTGTTCCGTTGCGTGTGCCGCCATGGCTCCTATCGGTAGCCCGGACGGTGATGGCGTGGCGATTGTAGTCGGTGGGAAAGCGGGCAACACCGGGGATGGGCCGGCCATGGCGAAGCTGGTGGTGCCTTATTTACCGAATAATCCACCTTTTTGGCCGGAAGTCACGGCTGTCATCCGAAAAATCGTTGACGCCTGGTCCGCCAATGCCCGCAAGGATGAGCGCGTTGGTGAATGGATTAACCGTATCGGTTGGGAAAAATTTTATGAACGGACGGCTTTGCCGCTGTCATTTAAGGTTATGGATAATTACGACGCCCGCGCTCTGGAGTGTGCCAAGCCCAACGTGCGTTTCACCTGGTAAGAAAAGGAGTCCTATATGGCCGCTGTTACACTGGCTGGAAAGCAATTTGAGGTTGATGAGGACGGTTTTATGCTGGACGTCGCACAGTGGACGCCCGAGGTGGCTATTGGCCTGGCTAAATCCGAAGGCATCGATGCGCTCACGGATGACCATTGGAAGGTGATCAACTATCTGCGCGGGTATTACCAGAAATTCAATGTTGCCCCGCCCGTCCGGATGGTCTGCAAAGAAACCGGATTTTCACTGAAGCGCATTTATGAATTGTTCTCAACCGGTCCGGCCAAAGGCGCATGCAAGCTTGCCGGTTTGCCCAAGCCGACGGGTTGTATCTAATACCACGGTGCGGGGCGCTGGAAAGATGCAATACCGCATCCTGGCGGAGAATAACCGACGGGACCGCAGAGGCTGCTTTTGTGAGTTGTGTTGCTATGCCTGGCATTTTGTTAGCCGTGATTCTGTATGTGGCTATGGCGATTTTTGTAATCGGTATGGGCTGGCGCATGTACCGGTGGATTCGTACGCCGGTGCCGCTGAAAATCGTGCTTACGCCCGGGCCGCAAAAAGCTTCAGGTGTGCTGGGGCGACTGGCCGGAGAACTATTCGGGTTTCGTGCCCTGGCCAAGGCGGATCGGACACTTTGGACTCCGGCCTGGTTATTTCATGTTTCGCTAGTGCTGCTATTTCTGGGGCATCTGGGGGGCTTGGTGATTCCCCACATCGCCCAGGCGTCGCTGGGACTCAATGAACAACAATTTGAACACATGGCACAAATCGTCGGCAGCGCTGTGGGAATCCTGGCCATCGCCGCGCTTGTATGGCTGCTTCTCCGGCGATTGCTTCTGCCGCGTGTACGGTGGATTTCCACCTTCAGCGACTATTTCGCATTGGTGTTGCTGTTGCTGATTATTGCCACCGGCAATGCCATGCGTTTCATGGGCGGCCTGAACATTATCCAAGCCCAGCGGTTTGTCGCGGGCTGGTGGACACTGCATCCGGTGGCACCGCCGCGCGATCCGATGTTCACTGTTCATCTGCTGCTGGTGTGCGCGCTGCTGATTTATATTCCATTTAGCAAACTTGTTCATATCGGCGGAGCGGCGCTATTGAGCCCGACGCTGAATCAACGCAATAATCCGCGTCAACATCGCTATGTTACTACTTGGGAAAAAACCGATGGAAATTCCCCAGCTTCATCCTGATGCCTGCGTCGGCGTCCAAGCGCATCGTGCCAAAAAAGAATTGCTGGCACCGCTGGGATTGTCGCCGGAACTGCCCCCGGATTGGCGAGAGAAGGCGTTGTGTAAATTCGATGAATTGTTGAAGCAACGGCGATCGCTGTCGCTATATTTGGATATTTGCGTCCGCTGTGGGGCGTGCGCTGATAAATGCCCCTTCTTTCTGGGTACCGGCGACCCGAAGAATATGCCCGTCGCCCGCGCCGAACTTCTGCGGAAAGTATATCGGCGGCATTTTACCGTCGCGGGCAAGGTCGCCGGTTCTTTGGCGGCCGGTGAGGAACTCACCGACACCGTGCTACAGGAATGGTTTACCTATTTTTACCAATGCTCGGAGTGTCGGCGCTGTGCGGTATTTTGTCCGTTTGGCGTGGACACGGCGGAAATAACAATGGCGGCGCGTGAAGTTATGGCGTCCATCGGCGTGGCCCCGAAATATGTCACCGAGGTCATTAAAAAAGCGCATGAAACCGGCAATAATATCGGTATCCCGGAAGCCGCATGGATTGACAGTTGCCGATTTCTGGAAGAAGAACTCAAGGAACAAACCGGCTTGGATATTAAAGTTCCGGTCAATCAGGCGGGCGCGGAAGTGCTGCTGGTGCCGCCCTCGGCTGATGTGTTTGTCAATACTGATACGATGATGGGTTATGCGCGTTTCTTTCACGCGGCCGGCATCACTTGGACCACCAGCTCCTATGCCAGCGAAGCGGCCAATTTTGGAATGTTTCTTAATTATGATCAGCTCAAAAAAGTCAACCGCCGAATGTTGGACGCGGCTGGGCAATTAGGCGTCAAGCGTCTGGTCATGGGAGAATGCGGTCATGCCTGGCGCGCGGCTCAGGCGTTCATGGATACCCTCAACGGTCCCGTGGATTTTCTGGAACCGCCATGTCCGGAACATATTTTGGAATTGGCGGCCCGGTATATCCGTGCCGGTCGTCTAAAACTCAATAAATCCGCCAATGACGGCCTGACCGTCACCTACCATGACCCCTGTAACCTCGCCCGCGCCGGCGGGCTGCTGGAGGAGCCGCGTGAAATTTTACACGCCGTCGTCAATGATTTTCGTGAAATGCCCGCCGACACCATTCGTGAAAAAACATTCTGCTGCGGCGCTGGCGCCGGTCTGCTGACGGATGAACTAATGCCCACGCGAATGAAAGGAGCCAAGCCGAGAATGGAAGCGTTCCGGACCACCGGTGCCACCCATCTGGCCGTTCCTTGTGCCATTTGCAAGGCGCAGTTTCCGGTCGCGTTCAAACATTACGGCGTAGACGCCCAGGTGGTGGGTGTCATGGATTTATTAGGTAAGGCAATTGTACTGTAAAAATACGGAGGTGCTTTATGTATGTTATTGTGATCGACGAAACAAAATGCAATAACTGCGGCGAATGTGTGAAAATATGCCCCAACGATATCTATAAGATTGTCAATGATAAAGTAACGGTGGGCGACACCACCGAATGCAGCAACTGTCAGAGCTGCATTTCCATGTGTGAACCGCAGGCTATTACTATTTCGGAAATATAAGGAGTTCCCATGAGTTTGATTTCCATTAAACATGAAAAAGATTACCGTGTCAGTGCCACGATTCGGCGGCATCAGTTGATTCTTGACGTTCCCGCCAATCAGGGCGGCACCGACGCCGGCCCCACACCAGTTGAACTACTGGCAGCGTCGCTGGGATCGTGCGTGGCCATGCATGTCGCCAAGTTCTGCAAAGGGGCGAAGCTCCCTTATGAGGGATTCGGTATCGACGTGGACCACCAGGTTGTGACCAGTCCGCTGCGAATCGGATCCATGGCGGTGGATATTACGATGCCGCCGGATTTTCCGGAAGATCGCTTTGACTCCGTCAAACGCGCGGCACAGCAATGTACGGTGAAAAATACGCTCAAAGACACGACGGCTGTGGATGTCGAAGTTTACGTGGGTGTATGAACTTCCATGCGTGCCGCCAAGGCAAGCTCCGGCAGCCGTCCTGATGTCAATGTATTCGCCGGAACAACCACGATGCGGTCAGAAGGCTTACGACCGCAATGATTGCCATGGGAATCAGTTCCGGCAGCAACTGATGCACGTCCGCCCCTTGGAGAAACGCCTCCCGCGCCGCCTGCACATCGTAGCGCAGCGGATTTATCAGGGTAATATCCTGCACCGCCTTGGGCATGTTGGATACCGGCGTTGCCAGACCGGACAACAGGGCGCAGGGCATCACCAGCACGAATGTCCCTAACAGGGCCTGCTGCATGGTGGAGGATATGGAAGACACCAACAGCCCCAGGCCCGCAGCCGCGAAAATAAAAATTACAAAAATAAGGATAATGGCCGCAGCGGTTCCATAATACGGAACTTGAAACCAATACCGCACAATAAAAAATATAACGGCCGACTGTCCCAGCCCCACCAGAATAGGCGGAATGCTTTTTCCCGCCATAATTTCCAATGGGGTAAACGGTGTCACCAGCAGTTGGTCAAAGGTGCCCTGTTCACGTTCGCGGGCCACGGACATGGCGGTCAAAATCATCACCGCCAACATGGTGATCAGCCCGATCATCGCCGGGACAATCTGCCAGCGGGAAAGCAAATCCGGATTAAACCAGGAGCGTATATGCAACACCGCCGGCGGAGGTGTACCGCCGGAATGGCTCGAGAGAAAATCGGCGTTGAATTCGTTGAGAATCTCGTTGAGATAGCCAATGGCCAATGCGGCGGTGTTGGAATTTCGACCATCCGCGATGACTTGCACTTGCGCTTGGCGTCCGGTCGACAGATCGCGCTGAAAATGTTGCGGAATCTGAATAATAAGTAATGTCCGCCGGGAATCCAGTATGGGGCGCGCCAGTTGAATGTTTCCAGCCGACCCCACGCAGGTGAAAATGCCCGAACCGTTCATCCGGCTGATGAAGCGTGCCGATTCGCTGGAGTGGCTCTGATCTACCAGAACATAGGGCACATGGTTGAGATCAAAAGTGCCAGCATAACCGAAAATTATCATCTGCAATATCGGCGGCCCGAGTACCACAAATCTGCTGCGCGGGTCTTTGAATATCGCGATCAATTCCTTGCGGATCAACGCCAGAATGCGAAGTAATATGTTCATATCATGCCAACCGTTTCACCGTTAGCCGCCGGGTTAAACCCAGAAAAATAATCGCCATCAACACCAGCACCGCCGCATTGGGAAGTATCACACTCCATATATCTCCCGCTAAGAAAAGGGTTTGCAGCAGCGCGACAAAATAACGCGCCGGCAGCACGTAGGTGATGGCCTGAATCGCCGGTGGCATGCTGCGGATATCAAAAATAAAACCAGACAGCATCATCGCGGGTAAAAATGTCAGCAACAGCGCCGCCTGACTGGCAATGAACTGATTTTTTGTCCGCGTGGAGATAAGCAACCCCATACCCAGTGCCACCAGCAGATATAATGCCGAGACCAGAATCAGTACCGGTAATGAACCGCGTATCGGTACCTGAAATAAAATCCGCGCTGCCGTTACCGCGACGGCCAGACCGACCATGCCCAGGCAGAAATAGGGAATGATCTTGCTGATGACGATCTCTCCGGGCTGTACAGGTGTGGCAAACAACGACTCAAACGTGCCACGCTCCCATTCCCGAGCTACTACAAGTGCGGTCATCAGGGCACCAATCAGTGTCATGATCAGAACCAGCAAGCCGGGTACCAGAAAATATCGGCTGTCCATGCTGCGATTAAACCATATCTGTTGCTGAATGGTTACCGGCTGGTAATACTGTTGCCCGTGTGTTAATTCCCGTTGCGCTAGCCAACCGGAAACCACGCCGCTGGCATAATTTTCAATCAGTCGCGCACGGTTGGCATCAATACTGTTGGTGGTGAATTGGATATTGGCGTGACCCGCCCGCAAGTTCCGGGAAAAGTTGTGCCGCATCCGGATAATTCCATCAACGGTTCCCGCCGTTAAAAGCCGATTGGCCTGAACCATGGAGTTTACCGCCCGTGGCTGAAAATACCGTGAACCGGCAAAAGCTCCGAAAACGGATTGTGCCGATGGCGAATGATCCTCCATCACCACGGCCACCGGAACGTGATGAGCGTCTAATGACAAGCCATATCCGAACAGAAGAATCAGCAATAGTGGAAGAACAATGCCCAGCGCAATGCTGCTGGGATCGCGCATCATCTGCCGCGCTTCCTTCTTGCTCATGGCGATAATCCGCCTCATTTTTCCAAATTTGGCCTTGTGGCTCATGCGGCGGCACTCGCTTTCAGCCCCGCTTTTTGTTCTTCCATTACCACATGAATGAACGCGTCCTCAATTGTCGCATCGCGCTTGTCCGGGGTCATCGCGAGCGTGCGGATTTCCGTGGGTGTTCCGCCCGCCAACACCCGGCCATTCATCATGATAACCATGCGATCGCAGTATTCCGCCTCTTCCATAAAGTGCGTTGTGACCACCACCGTAACGCCCTGATCCGCCATGGCGGTAATGCGTTGCCAGAATTCCCGTCGCGCCAGAGGATCAACGCCGGATGTCGGTTCATCAAGAAATAGAATCGCCGGCTCATGCAAAAGAGCGCAGGCCATGGCCAGGCGCCGCTTGAACCCGTCCGGAATGCCGCCGGTGATATTCGAAAGCAGATTCGCAAGATCAAATTCCGCGATAGCCCACTGCACACGTTGCTTTCGGCGGATGCCACGTAAACCATACGCACTGGCAAAAAAAGCCAGATTTTCCTGTACGCTTAATTGGCTGTATAAGGAAAACTTCTGAGCCACATACCCCACTGCCTGCCGGGCTGAGGCCCGAGCATGACGCAGATCATAACCGGCTACACGCAGGGTTCCAGACGTCAGAGGTAAAAGTCCGCACAACATGCGGAACGTTGTGCTTTTGCCAGCTCCGTTGGGGCCTAACAAACCGAAAATTTCTCCCTTTCGAATGTCAAAATTAACGTGATTAACTGCGATAAAATCTCCGAATCGCCTTACCAGGTCATGCACCTGCACAACCGGCTTCTCGCCGTTCGTCGTGGCGTTTATCGGTGCGTGCGCTGCACTTTGGCCGCTGATTGTCGCGGCCTGCACTGTCGGGGTACCGCCTGATTCGCTCCTCGAATGTGCGGAAGGGCCATTAACTGCGGATGCGATGCCCGCAGTTTGCGTCTTAGCCACCGCCTGTCGCAACAAGACCATAAAGCCATCTGACAACTGAGGTTTGATTTCCACAGCATTCACAGCCTCAGGTATTCCAGCCACACCGGGCGCATCTGCTTTCAGCACCAGCCGCACGTCGCCACCTTCCGGTACCGCATCGGCAATCAGGGAAGACTCCAGCAGCGTGGCCACCAATTGACGGGGTTTTATCGCCGGTGGTGTGGTGATACGAAACGTGCGGCCCCTGGCATGATTCGCCACATCCTGCGGTGAACCTTCGGTCAATATTCTTCCCTGATACATGACCACCGCATGGTTGCAATACTCCGCCTCTTCCAGATAAGGCGTACTGATTAGAAGTGTCAGCGACCTGGTTTTGACCAGATTCAACAGAATCGCCCACAACTCCTGACGCGATACGGGATCAACGCCCACAGTGGGTTCATCGAGTATCAAGAGTTGCGGCGACTGCACCAGCGCGCATGCCAATCCCAATTTCTGTTTCATGCCGCCGGAAAGGCGTCCCGCCAGCCGTTTGGTAAAGCGCCCTAAATTGGTCATGGCAAATAATTCCGGATAGCGTGTTTTGCGATCCGCCGCGGATACCCCGTGCAGATCGGCGTATAAATCGAGATTTTCCTGTACAGTCAGATCTTCATATAATCCGAACTTTTGCGGCATATAACTTACATCGGATTCTGCCGCGTGCGGATGCTGTATAATGTTATTTCCCAAGACCGTAACATCCCCGGTATCTGTCGGCATCAATCCCATGATCAGGCGAATGAGTGTCGTTTTCCCCGCTCCGTCAGGCCCCACCAGCGCCACCATTAACCCGCGGCGCACTTCCAGCGATACGCCCGCCAAAGCCGCAGTGATGCCGCCACGTCCATCGGGAAAAGATTTGTGCAGATCCCGGCAGTGGATAATAACATCCGAACCTGGTGCGGAGGAATCCATTTATGGCCTCGTTTCACTGGTCTGTGTGGTGGCGGTTCTCACCGGGATATTTACCGTCGCCGGCATACCCAACCGCAACTGGTCGTGCGGATCTTTTACATACACCCGGACTTCATACACCAAGCTGGTACGCAACTGCGTGGTTTCTACGGATTTTGGGGTAAACTCCGCTATCGGTGAAATGAATCCCACCCATCCGGAAAATTTCTTATGCGGAAAGCTGTCTACGGTAATCCACGCCTTGGAACCGCTGTGAATAAGCCCCATATCTTTTTCCGGTATATACGCGCGAACCCATTTGGGGTTCATGATCGCAATCGTGTATATCGGCGTCTGCGGCGTTGCCATATCACCCGGCTCAAGAATCCGAGTGCGAATAACACCATTCGTTGGGCTGATGAGATTGGTATCCGCGAGGTATTGTTCCAGCAATGCCAACTGTGCCTGATCAGCCTGTAGTTTGGCCTTCGCTTCGTCAATGTCTTCGATGCGCGGTCCCAGCACCGCCAGCCGCAATGTTTCCCGCGCGGCCAGAGCCTTCTGATCATCCACCGTCCATAGGGCTTTTGCATTGTCATAATTGATCGCGGTGGTATCACCGGTAGCCAGCAGCTTTTTGTAGCGATTCACATTAACCAGATCATTGGCTGCCTGTGCCTGCGCTGCGGCATACAGCGCCCGGTCCTGGGCAATTTCCTGCGGCCGACTGCCATTCTTTAGCCGCAATAAAACCTGCGTTTGGGCTGCAAGTTCCGCTTTAGCCTGTGCCACTTGATGTACCAGCCAGTCGGTATCCAATGTGGCGACGAGCTGCCCTTTTTTGACCGTTGCCCCCTCATGGACAAGTTCCCGCGTTACGCGTCCGGACTCCTTAAACGCCAGTTGCACATCGCGCTCATCCATGTTTCCATAAAGTCGGACATCTGTAATCGGGCCATGCGTTTGACTTTGTTTCCAGCGATAAAAACCATAAGCTGCCCCGCCGAGCACGACAAGCAGCACCACGATTCTGATAATGACCTTCTTCATAAACGCGGCCTTTCAAAATCCGACAAAATAATGATGCCCCGAACCTCTGATAATTTCAGACTAATTCGGGAGATTCTGCAGCCCGCATTTTACTTCCACCGTTGCCTCGCCACATTCTAGCGGTGCTCGTGCCCACCATCTACCGTACCGCACCGCCTGACAGCGACGGCAATGATGATGCGACAAACCGCGACACATTGCCAAACGCCCGTCATCCATGGCATTTAACTGTATACGCTTTAGCATATATTGTCAAGTCGTGTGTCAAGCCGGTCCCGGTGCGTTGTCCCCGGAACCGAGTCCCGGATCCAGTCGATTCGGTCTTATTTCAATGGGATGCCGTTGGAGACTAGCGCGATTTAGTCGTTGATTTGCCGGATCGGGGCCGGAAAAGACTTTGCATTGAAGACTGGGGCGGAATATTCGCTCGCTACACCATGGAAACACCGAGTTTCTCCAATGGTTTTAATTTGATTATATATGCCTTGGCGCATATAATAGCTGGTAGCTTGATTTTGCGGAGAAAAAAATGGCTTCTACAACGGCCTTTGCGATCTCGAAGATGATTTACGCCGCAGTGGGGGGGGGCGCATTGCGGTATGCGCGAAACGATTTGGTTCAAGCTGCACGCCGCAATCGCAAGTCCTATCGGGGTTGCAACAAACCCATTATGGAAAGAAAGACAGCGGTTTCACTGCCAACGGGCACGATAACATCAGTAATGGAGACAAAAACATGAATACCATCAGCCGAATACTGCTAATTGCGGCAGCAGCTTCATTGGTATCTCTGGCAGGCTGTGTGAATCAAAAAGAAGAAGTCATGCACTACCGCAAGGTGTTGCACAGCAAGCCGGCCACAAGTTCTGCGAAACTGATTGTTCCACCTCAGCTCACGCTGGCGGCGGCGCTCAAATTGGCCAATGACAACAATGAGCAATTGGCCATTGCCGGGGAAAATTATCTTCAGGCCATGATTGCCAAAGACAAAGCCTTTTCCACGTTCATGCCCACCGTGGGTGTCAGTGCACAGGATTTTCAGATGCACGAATTTAACACCAGTGGTATGCCGCCAGGCGTCTCACAGTTTTTTCAGACGCATTATTTCAATGTTCCGCTGCAGACGCAGTTAAATGTAAACGTGCTCAAAGACGCCACCGCCATTTCCGCCGCCGGCGCGTATGTCAATCAGCGCAAGGCCCTGCTGCTGGATTTGCAATCCAATTTACTGCTGGAGGTCGCCCAGACCTATTATCAGGTGCTAAGCGACCAGCGTTCTGTGGCGGTGCTGCGGCAAACCCTGCGGGTGCAGCAGGCCAACGTCAAGAGCCAGACCAATAAGGAAAAAGCGGGTGTGGCTCTGCAGCTTTCGGTATTGCAATCCCAGGCGGATGAAGCCAGTACCCGTGTGCAGCTTACACAAGCCGAAAACAATGTCGATAAGGGCCGTGCCACATTGGCTTTTCTCATCGGCGTGCCGACACTCAATGGCACGCATTTAATCAATCAATTTAATCCGCCGCACCGGATATCGGATTTGGCCCGTCTGGACCAGATTGCCCTGGTTAAGCGGCAGGATCTCTTCGCCGCCGATGATGCGGTGATCACTGCGGAAAGAAATGTGTCCGCGGCCATAGACGAATACTTTCCATCAGTCTCGGTGGATTTTAATACGTTCCTGTATAAAGAGCAGTTTCCAAGTGACAGTTGGTGGAGCGGCTTATTCAGTGCCAATTTTCCAATTTTTGAAGGCGGTATGATCTACCAGAATATCCGCGCCGCCTATTCGCAGATGCGCCAGGCGATGCTGCAGCGCCAACTGCTGGCCCGGCAGATCATGGAACAGGTGCGCATTGCACGGGCAGACTGGCTTACCAGCGTGCGATTGGTGGCCAATTTGAAAACTGAGATGCTCTCAGCCCGGGCCGCCTATCATCAGGCCCAGCACTCTTACAGTGCCGGTGTGGCTACCAACTTGGATGTCATTACCGCCCAGGATTTAGCTCTTTCCGCCCAGTTGGCCTACCAGCAGGCCCGGTATGACCAGCGGGTCAAAATGCTGAATCTGCTGCGGCAGACAGGCCGTTTCAACTACCCCATGATCGCCCGTCTGGCCTTGAGTTCCCGAAAATCTCTGCCCTCGCGTTGCCGCTTATCCGCGAAAAAATCGCAGTTGACATATCAGACCGCGCAAGCCTTACGCTGAGGCTGGACGTTCTGCCAGCGGATTCTTCGCACACGGAGTGAAGTGAAATGTTCGGACACAAAAATAAAACGAAGTTTACGCTCGGGGCGGTGATGGAACTTGGTGAAGGGCGAATTTACTATCGGTTAAACGCTGGCATGAACTTTGAACTCCTGCCCAGACTTCATCAAGAGCTGCTGGAGATCGCACACCGCTACCAACCCAGCAAATTGATTTTTG
>DAHVEJ010000002.1:0-8833 GCA_027313145.1 Phycisphaerales bacterium
CGATACACAACGCTGTCGGGAATATGGGCCTTTCGGCAACGCTGGCGATCCGGATTCCATGATTTTTCCGGAAGAAACAGGTCCGAATCCAGCAGTGCCATAAAATCGCCGTGGCGACACGCCAAATGAACCGTAACGATGCAGTTATCAATCTTGCCTGTGGCCCCGCAGTGCTGCCGTTGCACACCGGGAGTTTTATCCCCCTTTTTGGCCACGGACGTCTCGTCCGTCCAGCCCACCACTCCCAGGGGATCCGACCGTTCCGAGCTACCCGGTGCCGGAAGATGATCTTGTGCGATGCGACGCTGAACCTCGTCGCGCATCGCACCGGCATCCCACCGATGAAACGCCAGAAACAACTGCAATGTACGAACGGTAGACCCGGCGGCCAGAGCGATCGGCTCAACGCTCTTACGCGGCAGATCGCTAAGCAGACCGCGCACATACACCCCGAAATGTCGGAACGTCGGCTTATGGGAAAAGCAGCGACGAAAACGCAACAGAAACACGCCCAACGCTGATCCGATTTCGCTTATTTCTTCGATCGTCATCCGAACCTCCTTGTTCAATGACTGATCTATCGGTCCACATACGGCTAAAGCTTGAGCAAATATTGCGCTGTAGTACTAGTACTTGATGACGCTCCGGTTGGTGCGTGGCCGAGGATGACCGCATCGGTTTCTACCGGAAACGGCGCTGACTGCGTGGAGGTTAAATGCCAAGAAATACCAACCGGAGCGAACGTCCAGGAATACTCGACCTGTTTAGCGGTGCGGGCGGCCTGAGCCTTGGGGCGGCGCGTGCGGGCTTCACAGTGTGCGGTGCCGTGGAGCTGGATCCGCATGCGATGGCCGCCCACCGGGTCAATTTTCCCAATACAGTCCACATAGAGAAGGACATCGCCGTGCTCACTGGCCGAGAAGTGGTGGACGCCACCGAGCAGGACGGCCAGTACATAGACGGAATCATTGGCGGGCCGCCCTGCCAAGGGTTCAGTTGCATGGGAAACAACGACGCGAGCGACCCCCGTAATAAGCTTTTTATTCATTTCTTCCGCATAGTCCGCGAAATTTTGCCACGATTTTTCGTTGCGGAAAATGTTCCCGGTATTATGGCGGAGAAGAACGCAGACATTCGCGAGGCGGCATTCAATAAGCTGGATGGCCGGTACACCATTTTGCCGCCGATGAGGGCGGCGGCAAGCGACTACGGCACACCGACGACGCGTGCCCGATTTTTCTTTGTGGGGTTCCGAACCGACGCGATGAGTTACTTGGGATCGGAGGATTTCGCACCGCCCAAATCCGCCGAGGCCATCAAAGTTCGGGATGCCCTTGCAGGCCTCCCCGTCAAAATAAGTCCCTTATGGCAATCGGCTGACGACGGATGGCGCGAGGCGTCGGTCACCGGTTCCAGTTATTTTCACTCAAGGCTTCATGGACACATCCCCGATGGCGTCGGCAACGCCGACGCCATCCGGCGCCTGCGATCAGAGGGCAAGGCATCGGGATCGCTTGGAACAGTCCACTCGGTAGAGGTAGCCCGACGCTATGCAAACATTAGGGCGGGCAGGTGCGATCCAGTTTCAAAATCACGACGGCTGGATCCAGATGGATTTTGCCCCACCTTGCGAGCGGGTACCGGCCCGGAGCGGGGAAGCTATCAAGCGGTCAGACCGCTCCATCCTACCGAGAACCGGGTGATCACTCCGCGCGAGGCCGCAAGGCTTCAGGGATTCCCCGATTGGTTTCAATTTGCACCGACTAAATGGCACAGCTTCCGCCAGATCGGCAACAGCGTCAGCCCGATCCTGGCCGAACGTTTGCTCACGACAATCCGGCATGCAATCGGCGATAGCCGCCCCAAAAGGAGAAAAAATGTCAAAGGATAAGCCAGTTCCCATTCCGTATGATCCCGTCGATGCAACGCCCGTCAAATCCTTTTTCGTTTCAATGCTAACCCGGGACATCAGGCTCGAGGACGCAATTCTCGATCTGCTCGACAACTGCGTGGATGGGATATTAAGATCACGCAATGCGGAAAGTGGAGCGAGGCCTTATGCGGGATTCTGGGCTAAGATTGAGTTTGATAAAAAGACGTTTACTATCTCAGACAATTGCGGCGGAATACCGTGGAGTTTACATGGATACGCGTTTCGTATGGGACGGGATATTGACCGCCCAAACGACGTTCCAGGTGTTGTCGGAGTCTACGGGATTGGCATGAAGCGGGCCATCTTCAAGTTGGGAGAGCAGTGCCTGATCTCCACGCAGAACGCCAATGACCGTTACGAGGTCGACATTTCTTCCGATTGGGTTCACGACCAATCCGATTGGAGGCTTCCTGTGAAGAAAGGAAGGAGCAAGATGAACGCCGACGGCACGGAACTAGTGATCGGTAACCTTCATTCGGGCGTATCCACAATGTTTAGCGAGGACGCACACGGATTCTCTGCTAAACTGGCAGACCTTATAAAGACGCACTACGCTTTTATACTCAATAAGGGATTTTGCGTTACGGTGAACGGAACAGAGATCGCCGGTCAACCAACGAAGTTGGTCTTTATGGAGCAGGGCAAGAACGTGCTCAGGCCCTTCATCTATCAAACAGAGCAGGATGGTGTCAAGGTTTTTCTGGCGGTCGGATTTACCCGACCACTTCCATCGCAGAATGAAGTCGAAGACGAACAATCACAACCGAGATACTCATCACTCGACGCTGGTTGGACGATAGTCTGCAACGACCGCGCCGTCGTGTATTGTGACCGCACCGAGTTGACGGGCTGGGGCGAGGCGGGCGTGCCGAACTACCACACGCAGTTCATAGCAATCTCAGGCATTGTGGAATTCGTAGCGACGGACGCTTCAAAACTCCCGACAACGACCACCAAACGCGGAGTTGACGCTTCGTCCCGCCTTTATCTGCAGGTCAAAAACAAAATGCGCGAAGGGATGCGACTCTTCACCGATTATACGAACAAATGGAAGAGCCGAGCCAAGGAATCACAGGCGCACTTTGATGGTGCCCAGTCGCTTTCACTACCAGAGATTAAGGCGAAGGCGGTGAAGATCGGGATGCACCGGATAGGCAGTTCATCCGCCGGCGGATCGCAGTACAAGCCACAACTGCCGATGCCTCGGGTTATTAGCATGCAGGATTGCCGCGTCTCCTATACCAAGAAGCGACGCGACGTTGAGTCTGTTGCCGAATACCTCTTCAGAGATGCCAAAATCGCTCCATCGGCAGTTGGTGAAAGGTGTTTTGACCTCGCGCTGAGGGAGGCACAGAAGTGAAGCACCCGGCTTACCCAATTCGACCTAACAAGACTGTGGACCGCCTGATGCTCATCGACGTCCTCCGACGATTGGAGGGAATGGGAAAAATTTCAGAATACACATATCACAGCCTCGGGGGACCATTCCTTGAGGACTTCCGGCTGCTTTACGACTTCTTTCCTGACCTGCCAATGGTCTCGATAGAGAACGACAAAGAAACGCACAAGCGACAAAAGTTCCACCTCCCTTGCCGATCAACAATACTCGAGCTGGACGAACTCCGGCACTACCTTGATCAGTACGACGCAAAGGGCAGAAAAAGCATATTCTGGCTGGACTATACCAAGCTTGAGTACCAAGCGTTCACCGACTTCATGGGGTTGCTGACCAGCGTAGCGGACGGAAGCGTGATCAAGCTAACGCTGCGGGCGGAACCAAGCGACTACTGGGATTCCAGCGGTGATAAGAAAAAGGACAAAGAAAAAATCGCTGTGTTCGCGCGACAGTTCGCCGCGCTGCTCCCATTAGCGGCCAAGCATCCGCCCAGCGATTTCAAAAAGCTGGCGGAGCTATTACAAGATATGTTGCGGATTGCGGTGGAGAGGATCCTTCCCGCGGGGAATGGCCGGTGTTTCCAGCTGGTTTCGTCGTTCTGCTATGCCGACGGAGATGGCATGGCCACCTTCACCGGCATTGTGTGCGCCGAGGCTGACCGGCACAAGTTCTGCAACCTTTTTAAGGATTGGCCGTTTGCCCACTTAAAATGGCAGGCACCTGTGAAAATCAAGGTGCCTTTTCTTAGCACGAAGGAGCGCCTACACCTCCAGCAGTTCCTACCGTGCCATAAACGGCGAGGATCGACCCTGCACAATGCGTTGGGGTATAGGGTTGATAATGACCGGAACGAATCCATCGAAGGGATGTCACAATACGCGGATTTTCACAAATACTACCCCTACCTCATGAAAACAATCCCCTGATCCTTCCATCGCGCACTGGTGGGTAAGGGGCACCGCCCGCCCGTGGCGGCCCTTGTGGCCGCTGTGTGGATGCCGCCCCTCCCTCACCGAAACACCTCGCCCCAATGTTCGCACTGTTCCCTCTGGGAAAATCTGCTATCATTGATAGCAGATTTTCCCAGAGGAGTTGCCTATGCCCCCAAACAATATTTTAATCCGTGACGTACCAGATGGATTGCGATCGTGGCTCGATGAAGAAAAACACCGGCGGCGGTTAAGCCTCAAGGAATTCGTCCTGCAACTGTTGGACGAGGCATCCAAGTCCGGCATTGAAGGACGCGCGCCGTCGCTTTTCAACGTAATAGAAGCACCACGGCCAACCATCGTATCGCTCATGCCGTTCAGGTTTATTGATCTCTTTGCCGGGATCGGCGGATTCCGAATCGGCCTCACCAAGGTCGGCGGCCAATGTGTCTTTACCTCCGAGTGGGATGCTAACTCCCAAAAAACGTACCAAGCGTGGTACGGCGACCACGAAATACACGGTGATATTAACGCCGTGAAGATGAAGGATATCCCGGAGCACGACGTATTGGCCGCCGGGTTCCCCTGCCAGCCGTTCTCAATCGCAGGCGTATCAAAAAAGAACTCACTCGGCCAGGCGCACGGGTTCAAGTGTGAAAGGCAGGGCAACCTGTTCTTCAAAATTTGCGACATCGCAAGGGCGAAGCGGCCACCCGTACTCTTCCTGGAGAACGTGAAGAATCTCAAGTCTCACGACGGCGGCAAAACATGGCTGGTTATCCAGGCCGAACTGGAGAAGCTGCGTTACAAGATATTCTCCCGCGTCATTGACGCCGCGCATTGGGTACCGCAACACCGGGAACGAATAATAATCGTCTGCTTTGACCGGGAGGTATTCGGCGACAGCCCCCCGTTCGAGTTTCCCGAACCACCGCCGGGGCACCCCACCCTAGCGACAATCCTTGACCTGGATACCGATCCAAAATACACACTCACCGACCACCTCTGGAAATACCTTCAGGAATACGCCAGACGCCACCGCGAGAAAGGCAACGGCTTCGGCTTCGGGCTTGTTGGCCCGGACGACATAGCTCGCACCCTCAGCGCCAGATATTACAAGGACGGCTCCGAAATCTTGATCCGGCAGAACGGCCGCAACCCCCGCCGACTCACCCCGCGTGAGGCGGCGAGGCTCATGGGTTACGGTGAGAAGAACGCAAGAACCTTTGGTCACCAAAATGGCTTTCCCATCGTCGTATCGGACACGCAGGCCTACCGGCAGTTCGGCAACTCCGTAGTCCCCGACATCGTGGAGGCTGTTGGCCGCCAAATCGTGGAAGTCTTTCGCTGGCATATCAACCGAACCGGAACCGGTTGCCTAGTGAAGGGCCGGCCCAGTACCCCCGTGGCTCGCGGCGCGGCATAATTGCCGGCCTTGAACAAGGAACTTTCAAATGCTGTCCACGCAATGCGAACAAGCCGTCACCGATGCACTTCGTTACGGCAATGCGCTCCTGAAGTTCATATCGGCCAACGATGTCGGGTTGACACACGGCCACCAATGCGGATTCTACCTGCCTAAGGCCATGTGGAAATTATTCACACCCCATCCCCCGGAATCCGGAAAAAATTCCAAACACCAGGTAGCCATAACCTGGCCGGATACCCGGGTGACCGAATCAGTTGTCACATGGTACGGAAGACGCACACGACGCGAATATCGACTGACCAGATTTGGAAAAGCCTTCCCTTGGCTTGCCCAGGAAATGGTCGGCGACATGCTGGTGCTCATACGCAAAGCACCGAGCGAATTTATTGCCTACGTATTGCGAACGGAAGAAGATATCGAAGAACTCCAGGCAACGCTCGGTCTGGAAATAAACCAATCGTGGGCGGCGTTTCCGTCCAGCGAACACTACCGGGCCGAAACGCCGGACCAGTGCATCGAAAGGCAATTCAATGACTTGTTAACCACATTCACCGGCTTCCCCGACACCACGACACTTTCCGCCGCCGCCCGAAAGGCACTGGAAGCGTGCCTGCCCGAATTCGGAAAACGCCCGCTCGACGACCAGTTGGTCCGGCTCGTCGAAGGCGAGTACGCGTTATTCCAGTTGGTCGAAAACAAGGTATGCTTGGACCAGATTACGCGTAAGTTCAATTCAGTTGGAGAATTTCTCAAGGCGGCGGCCAGTCTGATGAACCGTCGGAAAGCTCGCGCGGGGCGCTCGCTGGAAAATCACTTCGCCGCGATATTGAAGGGAGCCGAAATCCCATTCGACCAACGCGTGCGAATTGACGGCACGTCCGAACCGGACATATTGATTCCCGGCAAAGCCGCCTATGAGAATCCGAACTACCCGGCAGAAAAGCTTTGCCTCTTGGGTCTGAAAACCACCTGCAAAGACCGCTGGCGGCAGGTTCTAAACGAGGGGCGCCGGGTAAAAAGCAAGCACATCCTGACGCTTCAAAAGGGCATTTCCGTAAACCAGTTAAATGAAATGCACGATTCTGGAATCACCTTGGTTGTCCCCGAAGTGTACCGCCGGGCCTATCCGGCTGAAAGCCGGATGAGGATTCTCACAGTTGAGAGCTTCGTCGGGACTGTCAAAAGCATATTGGGATGACCCATGACGGATACAATGACAAAAGAACAGCGCAGCCGATGCATGTCGAGGATAAAATCCCGAAACACCACGCCGGAAATCGCCGTAAGGCAAATCGTCCACCGCCTAGGCTACCGCTTTAGACTGAAACCGCAAAAGCTCCCCGGATCGCCCGACATCGTCCTCACAAGGCACCGGGCGGTCGTTTTTGTCCATGGATGCTTCTGGCATCGGCACCGAAACTGCCGGCTAGTATCTATGCCCAAATCCCGCAAAGCCTTCTGGCGGAAAAAATTCGCGGCAAACACTGAACGCGACGGCAGAGCGTTGCGGCAACTGCGGAAGCTGGGTTGGAGGGCGCTGGTTATCTGGGAATGCCAGATTACTGATTCCGTTCGGCTGTGCCGGCGGATACAGGGCTTCCTTCAGGGATAAAGGCCCCAGATTCTTCATGGCGTCATGTTGGGAAAACATAAAATATTGTGCTTGCACTGTCCACTTACAGTGGATACAATATTAACATGATTACTTCTGAAACGATTAGTGAGCGGATGAAACGGGAAATTCTGGACGACGTTGCGAGCGGCACCGTCCCGGCGAAAGTCGCGGGATTCACCGACCTCCACACCTATGTGGATGCAAACTGCTATGGCGGCACCGAGGCACTGTTCGACGCGGCGCATGACGCGGCCCCGGATACCGAGGAGGGCCACACCGCTGCCTGGAACTCGTTTTGCGATTTGGTAAATCCGGCCATTGAGGCGGTGGACGCATGGATCAAGTCGGGCGGAATTGCAGCGGCGATTGCCCAGCGAGCGAAGCAATGAAGACCAATATCCGCCGGGCGATCATTGAGGAAATGGAGCGGAGAAATATGAGCACGAATGCCTTGACTGTGCTGGTGGCAGGAAAGGTTCATCGGAGCCACGTATATGATTTTATCGGTGGCCAAAAACAATTGACGACGGAAAAGGCGAACCACTTGCTCAATGCCCTGGGATTGGAGATTGTCCGCACCGAATCACAATGAATCAGTATCGGGGGCCGTAAAACCCGGTGCAAAATTGAATCCAGCGTTCATCTGTTTTCACTTGGGGAAATAACCATGTCGGTATCAACAAATCTTTCGGGCAACGCACTTTTGGAATTCCTCGTCGCCAATAAGGCGGCGGTAATGGAAACATCGGAAGAGAATATCCCGTTCGCTATCCATGAAATCATGCAGCAGCAGATTATCCCAAGCGAGCGGCTTCTGGGTTTTGAGATTGCGTGGGATGTCCACTGGAACTGCGTGGGCATTGAAGACGACCAGTTTATCAACACCGATGATGACTTGGCCCAGGCACCGGAAAACACATTTCGTGTCACCCCAGACGGAACATTATCCGGCGGCACCGACGCTCTGGCGAAATTGCGACAGGCGATCAGACCGCTCCTCGACGACATTATTTTTACCCACCGCGAAGAAATCCGTGTCGGCCGGTAGTCCCGATATTGGTTCGCGGATACGGCAATCCAGAAGCCTCGCACCACTGATCGTTGGTCGTTTGTTGACCGTTGTTCGTTGAGCGCAGCGTTTCGTTGCTCGTTGACAACTGAATTCTAGCGCCGCCGCCCCCGTTACTGAACCTACCGACCAATTCTGACCAATACTGACCAATACTGTTATGACTGCCAATACTGCCAAGGTATTTATCCGTGAAAAAGCCCCTGTAACCTGTCACCCAATTCGATCCGTGATCAGTGATCAGTGACAATTGTTGTCGCCGCCCTCCGTTTACCTCGGCTCCCTCTGTGGTAAAACAAATTCTCCATGTCGTTGTGTCTTGGCGGTGAATTCTCACCGTCGCGTCGTCGTCTAATCTGATTAATCGGCGCAATCTGTGGATGAAGAACTCTGTGGTCCCGGTGACCGGAGTTTATCCCGGCCAGCGCCGGGATGGCTATTAGTCGTCGAAAAATCTGTGCA
>DAHVEJ010000002.1:8842-70218 GCA_027313145.1 Phycisphaerales bacterium
AGAACTCTGTGGTCCCGGTGACCGGAGTTTATCCCGGCCAGCGCCGGGACGGCTATTAGTCGTCGAAAAATCTGTGCAAATCTGAGAAAGAAGTTTATCCCGTGCGCGCCGGGATGGATAGCCCCCCTCGTTTTACTCACTACTCATTATTCATTATGCCCCGGCACTCCCCCCTACAGCCATCAACGATGTCACTGGATTCCATGTTCTGGATTGTGGATTCCGGATTCCAAACGACACCGCATCCCGGTCTGCCGGGATTTGAAAAGTGAATACTTCCCGCATCAATGCTTCCGTATGGCCATGAGGATCGCTTTGTACCCGGTAGAACCTCGACGCCCGCGCCCACTCCGCGCAATTCTGAAACTACTGATCAATACTGACCAATACTGTAAAAGGACTCCTAACTCCTCAATGCTAAATGCTGCCCCCCCCTGGGGGCCAAAAACAACTTGGCAATCTTGGCACACTTGAATAATATCCACTGCCATCAGGGCTTTTCTCAACTTTCCGAACTTGGCATCCTTGCCTCCCTAACTTGGCCATCTTGGCATCCTTGACCCCGCTCCGCGCCCAAAAAGTCTTCTAACTCCTAACTCCTCAATGCTAAATACTGGCCCCGTAGGGGCCTCAAAACATCTTGGGCATCTAGGGCAACTTGAGGAAAGACCAATAAAATCAACGCTTCCATCAACATGCCCAACTTGGGCACCTTGCCTTGCTAACTTGGGCAACTTGACTCCTCGCCCCTCTACTTTCCACTCTCAACTTTCTCCCCTCAACTTTCTCCCCTCTCGGCGGCCGCCGCCGCCGCCTTGCAGAATCGTCACATGCCCCTATCGTGAGAACGGGGGCTTTTAGTTTTCTTGGGTGGCATAAAATTGCCTGACCAGCGATGATTGCGGTGTCCAGCCATAAAAGGCTGGATGAGGATAGTGATAATGGGTGGCGTCTTGTTCGCGCAACGCGGACCCTGTGATCAGATCGTTAAAGCCCGCTTTGATAATCTGCCGGCGGTGAAGGAAGACCAGCCGAGGTTGCTGATCGACGGATGGCAAAATATTGCGGCCGTACGTCGCCGGCACTCCGTCAAGGCCAACGTATAAAGCTCTTAAATTGGTCGGAATTCCAGAAAATTACAAGACCCTGGCCGTGACCAAGATTCGTTAAAATCGCCATCGTAGACTTGTTGATAAAAATTCCATATAATTCAGCAGATTTATCCGCGACTGAAGTCAGCGGTGAGGGTGGAGTAGTTTCAATATTTTCTCGTGAGGCTTGTTTATCAGTACCATGAAATATGATTCATCCGAAGAACGTTCGGAATTGCCCCCTGACACACTGTTTGTTCCTGAATCCGCGTCGCCGGGTGATTTGATCGCCGGGCCGGCGGATGCCGTGTCGCGCGACGATTCCGCCGGTGCAGCTAAACCGCGCCGGCGGCGGCGGGGCGGCAGAGGACGCGGCGGACGGGGGCGCAGCAAGACCGTGCGCCGCAAAGCTCCAGCGCCAACCGCCGAGGCATCTGTCACAGCGGCACCGGACTCCCTGGCAGCGTTGCCCGCGGTATATCAGATCGCAAGTACTGATAAACAATTACCCGAAGCATCAAGCACGCATGAGGCTGTCCCGCCGGCTCCCTCGGTAGCACCGCGCCCCGTAGAATCGCCCTTGGAGGATACGGCACCCGAGGATTCTCAGCCCACCGCGTCGCCTGGGCCTGCGGTTCCGGCACCGGGGTCAGTCGGCAGTGCGGGATACGCTGTTCAGCGTCCTAATCCGGATAGACTTGTCGTTCGCGCCGCGCCGGGTCTTGCGCGTCATTCCGGCCGCCGATCCTTCAGTCAGGGAAAAGTGCGGCATCAATTCCGCCCGACCGGTACCTCGCGCAGCATTACCTCCAGTGGAATAACCGAATCGCTTATTGCGGATATAGTCCCGCCGGCACCGGCGCATCGTCATCAGACCCGTTGGCAGGCGGATCCGGCCGGCAAACCCGGCTCCGCGGAAAATGTCGGGATGGCTCCGCCGTCCCCGACGCAGGAAACCAGTCCAGTTCGTTCGCCGGATTCCGATAGCGCCGCTCCGGCGAATGCGGAATCGCCAGAGCTGGACAACGTGGATGACGAAGTGTCATCATCTAAGCCACTTGCCCACAAGAAAGGTCCGCCCCGGATCATGCTGGTAAACGTGGCGGATTCAGAAGAAGTTCGCATTGCCATTGTGTGTCAAGGGGTGTTGGAAGAGCTATACACGGAGCGCGCCAGCCATGATCTGCATGTGGGCAATATCTACAAAGGCCGTGTAACCAATGTCGAACCGAGCATCCAGGCGGCGTTTATCGATTTTGGAATCGGCAAAAACGGCTTTCTGCACATCAGTGATTTGCATCCACAATATTTTCCGCAGCACCATAAATCAACCGCAAAAATGCACGCCGCGGGTGCCAAAAAAGCCGATGCTTCGGAACTCGCTGAAGGCTCCCAATCTACAGAACCGGATTCGGCCGCCAACTTTGAAGAAATCGGGGGTGAAATTGATGAACTCTTTGATGAAGATGCGGAAATACTGGTGGATAATGATCACATTGCGCCCATGGAACGCGTGGGGCGCAAAACGCCGCGTCATTCGCGCCCGCCGATTCAGCAATGTCTGCGGCGCGGGCAGGAGATTATTGTTCAGGTAACCAAGGAAGGCATTGGTACAAAAGGTCCCACGCTGACCAGCTACATCAGTGTGCCGGGGCGATATTTAGTCATGATGCCCGGTATGAGCGCTTTGGGTGTCTCCAGAAAAATCGCCGACGATGAACAGCGCCGCGCCATGAAACGCCTGTTGCGGGAACTTAATCCGCCGGAGAACCTCGGTTTTATTATCCGCACCGCCGGTATGGACCGCACGGCCCGGGAATTACAGCAGGATTTGCATTTTCTGGTGCGAATCTGGAAGCGCATAACCCATCGGCTTGATACCCAGCGTACACCCGCGTTGCTTTATGAGGAAAGTGATCTGGTCATTCGCAGCATTCGGGATTTAGCGGTGCAGGAAATGGACCGCATTGTCGTGGATGATCCGGATGTGGCCGAGCGAATTCGTGATTTCCTCACCATCGCCAGTCCGGATTCCAGCATGGTTGAACTGTACCATGATCCCATGCCGCTGTTTATCCGGTACGGCGTGGAACGCGAAATCGAAAAAATCAACAGCCGCCGGGTGGAAATGGCCAATGGCGGTTCTCTGGTTATTGATTCCACAGAGGCGCTGGTCGCGGTGGACGTTAATTCCGGGCGCTATCGTGAACAGCGTGACGCGGAGCTTACCGCCTACAATATCAACAAAGACGCTATTGGCGATTTGTGCCGCCAACTGCGTCTGCGGGATCTCGGTGGCGTGATTGTCATCGACTTTATTGATATGCGGTTAGATCGGCATAAGCGGGAAATTGAGCGCTTGCTGCGTGATGAACTGCGCAACGATCGCGCCAAAACCAAAGTGCTTCGCATGAGTCAATTCTGCATGATTGAAATGACCCGCCAGCGAGTTAAACCGAGTTTGAAACGCGGCATATACCAGGACTGTCCCCATTGCCGCGGCACCGCCCTGATTAAAACGCCTGAAAGTGTCACGCTGGATGTGATGCGCCGCTTGGCCGCGGCCACGCTGCATAAGGACATCGCCCGGATTGACTTGAAAGTCTATCCGACGGTTGCCGGTTACCTGCTGAATAAAAAGCGCCGCGAGTTGGTGGCCATGGAAGACCGTACCGAGAAAAAAATTGTCATAACGCCCGATGCGGCGCTACCCGATGATTCGGTGCTTATTGAGGCTTATGACATTCGCGGAAACTTAATCAACATCGCCACATGACCGGCGCATGTTGCGTCTTATTCCGCTTCGGATTGATCCACGCGCTTAATGTTCGCCCCCAGCGCGTTCAGACGTTCTTCAATTTTTTCGTAGCCGCGGTCAATATGATACACCCGATTGATGGTCGTTGTGCCGCGGGCCGCCAGTCCGGCCAGAACCAGAGCAGCCGAAGCCCGCAGATCACTGGCCATCACCGGTGCGCCGATCAGTTGCTGTTCGCCTTCAATAATGACTGTCGCGCCTTCGCGGTGCATCCGCGCGCCCAGTCGGGTTAACTCCGCGACGTGCATAAAGCGGTCGGGAAAAATCTTCTCTGAGACAATGCTGTTGCCGTTGGCTATGGCCAATAACGCCATAAACTGCGCCTGGAGATCCGTGGGAAATCCCGGATACGGTTGCGTGGTGATAATGGCCGCTTCCAATCTGCGTGCGGATGCCACCGTCACGCCTTCGCCGCTTTTTTCCACAATAACCCCGATGCTGCGCAGCTTATCCACAGCGGCCATTAAATGGTCAATGCGGACATTATCCAGATTCAACTCACCATTGGAAATGGCCGCCGCAACCATAAAGGTGCCGGCTTCAATGCGATCGGGAATAATCCGATGTTCGGCACCGTGCAGTGCCGGAACTCCCTGCACAACAATACGCGGTGTGCCATGCCCGGATATTTTGGCACCCATGCTCGTGAGATAATCGGCCAGGTCCACAATTTCCGGTTCACATGCGGCACATTCAATGACGGTCGTGCCCTGCGCCAGCGTTGCGGCACTCATGACATTGGCCGTGCCCAGAACGGTCGATCCAAAATTGCCGCCAAGGAATATTTCGGCACCATGTAATTTGTCGGCATGGGCGATAATATCGCCGCCTTCCAGCTCAATGGTGGCTCCCAAAGCCCGCAGTCCGCGCAAATGTATATCCACCGGCCGGTCGCCAATGGCGCAGCCGCCGGGCATGGAAACGCGCACATGGCCGCGTTTGGCCAACAGCGGCCCCAAGACGCAAATACTGGCCCGCATTTTGCGCACGACATCGTAGGGTGCATGGGAGCAGCTTTCGTCCGCGACTTCAATTTCGAGTTTGCCGTCGGCTTGTCGATCTACGCGGCAGCCCAGAAGTTTAAGCAATTCAATTTGACTGCGGATGTCCTGCAGATTGGGAATATCAGCGATAACGGATTTACCATCCGCCAGCAGAGCCGCCGCCATGACTGGCAACGCCGCATTTTTAGAGCCGGCAATCCGCAGGGTTCCGCGCAGACGCGCGCCACCTTCAATGACAAATGAATCCATCGTGCAAATCCTCCATGATTTGTATCCAGCCGATGCAGGGGCTTCCGCAGGCATCCTGATCCATCAGGCTTATGCTCTGGAATTATACCCGGTATTATTTTAACGCGATATGGCGCAATCCCGCCGCTTTTTTTGCAATTCTTTGCAGGTGTGCGGCACGCAGGCTCCCCGGGTGGAGCACGGTTTAAAGATGTCGTTCCCGCTTGTGGCGGCCATTTTTCCCGTCTATCATAAGTGTAACGAGAGGCGGTCATGAAAATGCGTTGTGGGAACGGCTTTGGGAAGTTTGGCGCTGGACGGCAGTACTTCCACAGACGCAGCGCGCTGTACACCATTGTGCTGGGGTTGATCTTATGCCTGCCGATCATGGTGCGTGGTCAAAGCGTGCTTTCACACGCTGTGGCCGCCAAACCGCTTGAGACCGTGCAGCATCGCCACGCCGCAATCATCACGATAACCGGCTCGATTGATCGCATCACCTGGGTCAGCGTGCAACGGCGTATTGCAACGGCGCTGAAACATAAAAGCTCGATATTGATTTTTCAAATCAATTCACGTGCCGGGCAACTCCGTGAGGCTTTAAAAATTGCCGCGTTAATCCGGCATTCTCATGTCGCCACGGTCGCCTGGGTTAACAGGGCGGCACTGGGGCCGGCGGCTATTATTGCGGCGGCATGTACCAAGGTCATCTTGTCGGATAATGCCGCATGGGGCGATGGCCAAAGCTTTGCCCTGCGTGGTGCCGATGCCGCCAAAATCGCCGCTGATCCCATGGCCCAGGTGTCATCGCCGGCACTGGCGTCTCTGCGGAAAGACCATGCGAATCACCCTGAGTTGATTCTTGCGGGCATGATGGATCGGAAAATACAAATTGATGAGATCGTTAATAAAATGACCGGAGAAACACAGTTTGTTCCACCAGAAGTTCGCGCTAAGCTCATGCGTCTGACCGCGGCGGTGCCCGGTCATGCCGCCATTCATCCGTGGGTTTATGTTAAACGTGTCAAGCACGCTGGTACGCTTTTGACCTTGGGCGCACGGGAGGCGGTGCAAATGGGGGCGGCATCGGCGGTCATCCATGAGCCGGAAAGTTTGCCTGCCATGCTCAACATTACTGCGCCAGAAATTCCCGTATTGCGCATGGATTTTCTGGAAAAAGCGTCGCGTTTTTGTTCGCGTTTTCAGGTCCGGTTTTTTTTGTTGATTATTATGCTGGTCTGCGGGTACATCGAATTCAGCCACCCGGGCCTGCTGATTCCCGGATTGATCGGCTTGGCGGCCGTGGCGCTATTTCTTGGCGGCCCGATGCTCACGGGTCTGGCCAACTGGTGGGAAGTGGGAATTATTTTCCTGGGAATTGTGATCATCGCCCTGGACTTTATCCATTTTGGCGGTTTAGGGTTGCTGGCGATTCCGGGATTTATTTTCGCTATTATCGGCATGATCGCATCCTTCGTTCCCATGGGGGCCTCCGCGGTCGGGGCGGAAAAGGCCTTTCAAACCGGTCTGGGAGTGGTAACTTTGGCGATCGTTGCCGCGGGCGTGATCATTGCATTGCTGATCAAGTTCCTGGACCTTACGCCGGGCTTTCGGCGATTGCAATTAAGGCCGGTATCCCCATCGCTCCGCCATGACACGTCGCCGGGGTCGCTGGGCGATCTGTTATTTGTCGGTGCGGTCGGTCGGGCGGTGTCGGAGTTGCGGCCGTCGGGAAAAGCGCGGTTTGATAATCATCTGGTAACCGTGGTTTCACGCAATGAGTTTATCGCACCCGAGTTGCCAGTGGAGATCGTGGAAATAAGGGAAAATCAGATTATCGTGCAAAAAATATCGGATGATGGCGCGCCGGTTGACCCGGCGACTTAGGATTGTACTGCGATGAATTTCGACATACTGATGGCCTGCGTTTTGCTATATGTTGGAGCTTTTATCTGTCTGTTGGCGGAGCTGCTGGTTCCGGCGCACGGCTTTATGGCGATTCTCGCGGCCGCGTTTGCTATTTCCGGCATGATTCTAAGTTTTATAGTCGGGCCGACGTTTGGCATAATTTGCGCCCTGGCTCTTATGGTGCTGACTCCTTTAGTGATAACCGGATTTGTGAAGTACTATCCCCACAGCCCCGTAGGCCGCCGCGTGCTATTGCGGGGGCCTAATCCGCAGAAGGTAAATGCTGTCTCCAAAGATCAGCAGATTGAATTAACCGCTTTAATCGGCCGCACCGGATCGGCGGTGACGACCTTGCGCCCAGCGGGGACCGGCCTGATCGACACCCACCGTATCGCCTGTATAAGCGAAGGCCCGATCATTGAAAAAGGCGCACCGATTCGCGCTGTTGCGGTTTCCGGAGGGCAACTGGTGGTACAGGCAATTTGACCGTTATCGCGGGGATTGGTTATTGAGAAAGTTGTTATTTCGCTCCCTATCCGGAGTCGGCTGTTTTCCCACTGGATCGATCCATGTGAAGCCGCTTCAAGGATAATCATTGCGCCTATCACGTAATCCCCCTTTTCATTTTGCCTTGCTTGCGCCATGATGGCGAAAATGAAAAGCGGGCAGCCACTGATTCGCATTCGTCGGGCCTATCCCCGCGTGCTGCGCGCCGCAAACAACAGTACTGACTTATTCGCCCCCCGGTTGTTTATCGTGGGGAGCACTCTGGGAATTGCGTCACTGGTTTATCTGGGGCGGTTGCTGCTTCACAGCACTTCCGGCAGTTCGCCGATATCCGTTGGGCTGTCTTGGCTGATTCCCTTTGTGGTACTGCTGGCGGGCATCGCTTTTATACCCGCCATTTTTCCGCTCTGGTGGGAAAAGTTTTACGCGTGGTTCTGCCTTGGCGTAAGTGTCCTGGCAGCGCTGGCTTATTTATGGGTATTCCATCGCTCGGCGGAAGTGGAATTATCGGCGAGCTTGGCGACGTATTGTGATTTTATTGTGTTGCTCTCGGCGTTATTTATCATCGCATCGGGTATTGTAATACGCGTCAAAGCGCCGGCCACGGTGCGATTGAATGTCCTGGTGCTGTTGGGGGCCGCCATTTTGGCCAACGTTTTCGGAAGCATGGGGGCGTCGGTATTGTTGGCGCGGCCGTTCCTCCGGATGAATCAAGGCCATATTCGCCCCTTTCATGTCATCTTCTTCGTGCTGGTTGTCGCCAATGTGGGTGCCTCGTTAACCGCCTTGGGCGATCCGCCGCTACTGTTGGGTTACCTTTCCGGCATTCCATTCTGGTGGATAACAATTCATGCCTGGAGGATATGGTTGTTAGCCGTTGGATTGCTACTGGCAATGTTTTACTTTTTCGATTTTCGGCATCGTGCGTCATTACAACAAAAAGCGCCGACGGAACAGGCTTGGGACAAATCTCCGGCAATTCAAATCGACGGTGTTGAGCAGTTGCTGCTGCTGCCGGTTGCCATGACCGGATTATTTCTTCCGCCGCCATGGCGGGACGCCACGCTGGTGATAGCGTCCGGAGTGTCGCTATTGCTGTGTCCGGCGGACCTGCGTCGCGAAAATCGCTTTAATTTCCAGCCTGTCCGGGAGATTGGCGTACTGTTTCTAGCAATTTTTCTGACCATGACGCCGGCGCTGCATTTCTTGAATCAGCAGGCCCGGGCCGGTAAATTAACGCAATGGCTGCATACAAGCGGCCAATGTTTTTTCACGACCGGTGCACTATCAGCAGTTTTGGATAACGCGCCAACCTATCTGGCGATTTTGCAGTTGCGCGTGGCCGAAAGCAATCAAACTGGCTCATCGCCGAGGAAGGCCCACTTAACCCATGATGTCTTAAAGCCAAGAGTCGCGCTGCAACAAAAGCATTCCACCGACGCACGGGAAACGCTTCGCCTTAAATTGGCCGATCCGGATACCGCGCTTGCGGCATTGGCCATATCGCTTGGTTCGGTATTTTTCGGCGCATTAACCTGGATCGGGAATTGTCCGAATCTGATGATCCGAGCCATCGCACAACAGGAGGGCGTCGCATGCCCTGGGTTTGTCAGTTATAGCGTCCGTTACGCATTGCCCTGTCTGTTGCCCGTATTGTTACTCGTATGGATTGTGTTTTTTCGCTAATGGGGCACCGCAACCATGAAACCTCTGAGGTTGTTTTAATGGCTGACTGCAAACTTACGCTTCATAGTCGCACTGTCGGCGGCAGTGTTGATCCGCTGCGGCTGCTGGGTGTGTTGGCGGCGCAGTGCGGGGATATCGCTGTGCTGCACAGCGGAAGCGATGGGAATGCGGTACTGGCGGTCAACGCGCTTTCCGGCGTGCGGCTGACCGCGGACGAGGGAAAAATTACATTACACCTCACCGGTTTGGCGACGTGTGCCCAAGTTCCTGAAGACATTGCCATGACGCCGTCGACAGCCTGGCAATGCTGGCAGAATATTATCACAGAGATTTCATTTTCCCAGCCACCGCCGGATCGCGTCGGATGGCTCGGTTGGTTGAGTTACGAAGCCGGCGTCATGGCGGAATTGCCACAGTTGGATGACCTGTCGTCAGCGGATATTCCCCTGGCGCATTGGCAGATATTTGAGCGATATTTTGTTTTGGATGCCGTTACGCGGCAGTGGCTTTTGGTGGCGCTGCATCCGGATTCCGGAGAAGCGGAAAATATCTTGGGGCACATGCAATGCCAATTCCGCGCTGCAAACAACGGCGATCTACCCAAGTATGCTCCGGTTCCAGCGACTGGTGTACAGCACCCGGATGGTGCCGCATTCAAGGCGGCCGTGCGCCGCTGCAAAGAATACATTGCCGCCGGTGATATATATCAGGCTAATATATCCGCAGAGTGGACGGCCAGAGTGTCGGAACCGGGATACCAGGTTTTCCGGCGTCTGGTGAAAAACAACCCGGCGCAATATGCCGCGTTTTTTCGATATGGGGACGATGAAATTATTTCCGCATCGCCGGAATTATTTCTGCAACGCGCCGGACAACTGCTTGAAACACGCCCCATCAAAGGCACCCGCCCGCGCGTATGTGGCAACCCTGTTGCGGATCAGCAAGGGTGTGACGAATTATTGCACAGCGAAAAAGACCGCTCTGAACTGGCGATGATTGTGGATTTGCTAAGAAATGATCTGGGCCGCGTGTGCACCAGCGTAAGCGTGGAAAAAGCCCGGCAAATCGAGAAATTGCCCACGCTCTGGCATACGCATGGCGTGGTCACCGGTAAACTACACCCACATGTGCGTAAACGGTGGGATAAAATCATCACGGCTATGTGCCCTGGCGGCTCCATCACTGGAGTGCCTAAAATCAGAGCTATGGAGATTATCCGTGAACTGGAAGTTCAGCGCCGCGGCATATATTGCGGTAACATCGGTTGGATCAGCCCGGCGGGTGACGGCACATTAAATATAGCCATCCGCACCATCCATATTGTCAATGGGATTGCAAAATTCCGTGCTGGTGCCGGCATAACCGCCGATAGCAATGCCGATGAAGAATACGCTGAAATCCTGGCCAAAGCGTCCGCACCGCTGCGGGCATTAACCGAGGAGATAATATGAAGCAGAAGCGCGTGCCGGAAATTATGGATTCACCGGATATAGCACCGGAACATCATCACCGCGCCCTGGCTGCTCTGGAGCGAATCAATCAATGGAGTGACAGCGCGGGAATTGTGTGGCGTGAAATTCATCCGATGTTAGGGAACAAAAAGGTTTTGAGGGTACTGGATGTCGCAACGGGTGGGGGTGATGTTCCTATCGCGCTGTGGAAACTGGCCCATCAGGCGGGCGCAACATTGGAGATTGCGGGATGTGATAAAAGCTCAACCGCCATTGCCCATGCCAAAGCCAATGCCGAAAAGCAGGGTGTTTCCATCGACTGGTTTATCTGGGATGTTTTTACCGACCCGGTTCCACAAGGCTATGATGTTATTGTGAGTTCATTGTTTATGCATCATCTGGATTCTCCACAGGCCGTTGCCTTCTTGAAAAAGTTGGCCGGTGGGGCACGGCAGCGTTTGATCGTCAATGATCTGCGCCGCTCCGCCATTGGGTGGCTTCTGGCATCAGGTGCCGCATGTGTACTGGGTTCGCGCGTGGTGTGCGTGGACGGTCCCAGGTCGGTGCGAGCCGCTTATACCATGGCGGAAAGCGCGGCCTTGGCCGAGCAAGCCGGCTTGGCCAATGTCAAAATTCAACCGCGTTTTCCATGTCGCTTTGTCTTGTCCTGGAGTCGGACATGATTGGCTTTTCCGCGGCCGGGAATGTTAGTCGCCTGTGGGATGTGCTGGTGGTGGGGGCCGGTGTGGCAGGAGCTATGGCCGCTTATGGGGCCGCGCGGCGGGGATTCAGTGTGTTGTTAATTGACAAGGCGGCGTTTCCGCGTGGGAAAGCTTGCGGGTGTTGTTTGAATCAGGCGGCAGTGAAGTTGCTTGAAGAGGCACAATTTAATATCCGCGATTTAGGAGCCACGCCGATTGATCGGTTTTATCTTGCTTGTGGTGGCACAACGGCCAAAATACCCATCCCCAGCGGGCTGGCGATTTCCCGTGAGGTGCTGGATATGGCATTGATTAACCATGCGCAAAAAGCTGGAGCCGCTTTTATGCCGCGCACCACGGCGCAGGCCACGGCCGCTTTTGCCACGCATCGGGAAGTATCTGTCGTGCGGGACGGCATCGCTGCGTCGTTGCAAGCTAAAATCGTGCTGGTTGCCGATGGACTTGGCGGGCGGCTGCTGCGTGATGATGACGGGCTGGAAATTGCGGCCAATTCGCGCGTGGGTATTGCGGGTACGTTTGACTATCCCGCCAATGACTACGCTCCCGGAATTATATACATGGCCTGTGGCAAACGGGGATACGCCGGGCTGGTGACCGTGGAAAACCAGAGCCTTCATATCGCTGCGGCGCTGGATGTTCATGCCGCGCGTGACGCCGCAGGGGCGGGCAACGCCTTGGCTGAGATAATCCGTGATTCGGGATTGCCGGTACCGGCGGGCCTTCTGACGTGCCGCTGGCATGGGGCACCGGCGCTTACGCGCCATCGGAGTGCACTTTTTGAAAAGCGGCTTTTTGTTCTTGGTGACTCGGCGGGATACGTTGAACCCTTTTCCGGAGAGGGAATGGCCTGGGCCTTAGCCGGTGCCAAGCGAATCCTGCCGCTGCTTGAGCAGGCTGTTACAGACTGTCGCGAGGAACTTGGGCCGCAATGGCAGAAGCAATTTCGTGAGCTTATCGGATCGCGGCAACGTATCTGCCGGGCCGTAACCATGTCGCTGCGGAATCGGGCCATTACACGCTTAGCGGTTGAGGCGCTGAAAATTTCCCCCGCACTGGCCGGTCCGCTGGTCCGGCAGATAAATCGGCCAATGGCTATGGCTTAATTCTGGAGGTCAAATGGGTTTGCATATCACCGGTGTGGGAACGGCACTGCCGAATTACGGCATCAGTCAGGACAAAGCGTGCGCTATTGCCCAAAACGGTCTTACGGAAAAGCAGTCCCGCCTTCTGGCCGCTATTTACCGCAAATCCACTATTAAACGCCGCCATACCGTGCTGTTGGATCAGGAGAATGGTGCCACGCCGTTTTATAATGGATCGAACGGTTCCAGCCCCGCCGGGCCGGGCACCGGACTACGTATGGAGCGCTATGCCGCCGAGGCTGTTGACTTAGCGCTTCGTGCTTCACAATCCGCCTTGAGCAACGCACGCTGTGCTCCAGATGCCGTAACACACCTGATAACGGTCTCCTGCACCGGATTTTTTTCTCCGGGGCTGGATAGAGAAATTATAGAAACATTGCGGCTATCCCGTTCGGTCAGCCGCGTGAACATCGGTTTTATGGGCTGTCACGCAGCACTGAATGCGTTGCAGGTGGCGCTGGCCATTGCCAACGCCCAGGCGGATGCGACGGTTTTATTATGCGCCACTGAACTATGCAGCCTCCATTTTCAGCAAGGCTGGAATACCGACAACGTATTGCCCAACGCGTTATTTGCTGACGGTTCCGCCGCGATTGTGGGAAAGCCTGCAGCGCCGGGCGAAAACTGGACGTGCCAAGCTACCGGCTCATACTTACTGCCTGAATCAAATGCGGATATGACCTGGCGCATTGGCGACCATGGTTTTCAGATGACGCTTTCGCGCCGCGTGCCGACGTTAATCGCGGAAAACCTCAGGCCCTGGCTGGAGCAATTCCTGGCCACGCACAATCTGACTATTGCGGATATCGGTTCCTGGGCGGTCCACCCCGGTGGGCCGGGCATTCTCGATGCCGTCCGCACCAGCCTGAGTTTGCCTGCTGACGCACTGGAGGTTTCCCGTGCGGTGCTGGCCGACTGCGGCAATATGTCCTCCCCGACGATCCTGTTTATTGTGGAGCGTCTGCGCCAAAAGTCGGCATCGCTACCATGTATGATGCTGGCCTTCGGCCCAGGCTTGGCCATCGAAGCCGCCTTATTGATTTAATGATCGCACGCGGCAACCGCCGTGCCTTAATGATGCCGCATCCACGGTGGCATTTTGCCGCGCGGCAAACTCTTGAGGTATGCGGTTACCGCTACAGCATCCGCATGATTCATGCGATACGCCGGCATAGGCGGTCCGGCATAATGCCCGCGTGGATCACGTCCGGTGGTAAGAAATTTAATCATGGCACCGGCATTCCACCGCCAGGGCAATCCCGCGATATTGGGTGCACCGTGTGGCCAATGGCGCACCGGAAAATTGGGCTTATACGCTATTTTGGCACCCTGCAGCCATTTGGATTTGATCAAGCGGCCATTTTGATTCATAGGGGTATGGCAATCGCCGCACATGGCCACCTGATTGACCAAGTAACTTCCACGGGATATTTCCATATCCACCGGCGTACCCGCCGCCGGTGCTGCGGCAACGGAAGCCTCAAGGCCCAAGTTGGCAGTCGGCCGCATTGCCACACCAGCAGTTATGCCCGCCGCCAGCAGCGCCGCGCCCGCCACGAACCATGATTTCTTGATGCGTTTACTCATAGAAGCTCCAAAAAAAAATAAAACATCTTGCCGGAAATCTCGTGCCTATCGCACCAGTGTGCCAATTAATGTAACTATACCGTGATATTCGAGCAAGGCCTTTTCCAAGCCCGACATTGTCCGACATTAAGGCCATGTCCCATTGCCCATACCGCAATTCCTAAGCGCCAAACACACTCACGACGCCCAACGCGCAACATCAATAGAAGTTGCAGGAGCACTCGGTGCCCAATCACCAGAATATCTCGCCGTTCGGCTTTTACACCCCGGTCTCGCGCCGCGGAGTATCTGCTTCTGAAATTATTCAAGATGCCAAATGCTATATATCGATTATTGCCGTGTTTTTTTGCCGCTTGCAAGGTGGGGAATTTGCAGTTATCACATGGATGTGGCATCCGGACGAACGCGTACCCTGTTCTACCCGTAATTATGGCGGGAACCGGGCGCTTGGAGCCTGTCCGAGTATTGGCCGTCATAACCCGGCGATTGCTCGAATAGGCATTCTAGGAGAGTTATTTTATGCGAAGTCTTCTGGTCCGCGTGATATGTTTTGGTACTGGGCGGGCAAATGTATTGGCGGCGTTGATTGGAGTGGCACTGTGTGCCGCAACGTCGGGTGCCGCCGTCGCTACTTCTGTGTCGCAGGCGGCGTGGAATATTGTTTCTAAAATATCCGGTGTTCGAATTCATGCACCCAGCCACGCGCCGGCGAATAATTTTCCGGATGGGCCGCTAATTGGTAATGGCAGCGTGGGGGTGGCAATTCAGGGGCGCAACACGGATCACATTGCCATGTATATCGGGCGGGAGGATTTCTGGAGTGTGTTGCGTGGACGCATCATGCCGGTGGGGCGATTGAGTTTATCCATCCCGGCGTTGCATAACGGGAATTATCTGACGCGCGAAAATATCGGTCCGGCGGATGTTGTGGGGAATTTTACTACCAACTCGGGTCACGATTTGCAGTTTAAAGCTTGGGTGGCCAAACCGGAAAATCTGCTGGTTATGCAACTGCATAACAGCGGCCAACGGCCTTTGGTTATTCGCCCGAAATTATTGGATGCCTGGGGCACCGCAGGCGCGGCGGGAATGGCCGCAAGCAGCGGCAGAATAAACGATCTGCGTGTATCACCTGATACGGTTGATGCGCGAATTGGTATGCCCAGCGGGCGTGATCCGGCGGGGCCGTTTCATGGTGTGATCGCCGACGTAACGGTGTTACCAAAGGCGGTTGCCGCAGGAATCGTTGGCGATGTGCAGCCATCCGCCCAGGCGGTGCCATCGGGTACGCGGTTTGCATTTTTAGCACGCCCTGTCCGCCACAGTGATCATTCGCGCGGCCACTCAACGCACGTTGATTGCGGCAATCTGGTGATGCCGCAGCGGGCCTTTACCGTCTCGGCATGGATATATCCGCGATCAGCCAAGGGGGCACAGGCGATTTTCAGCGCCATGACCAGTGATACTTGGCAGCACTGGATGCAGCCGGGACCGAATCCGCCGCAGATTTCTTATGGGTTTACCTTTTCGACCGTCAACGGAAAATTGTCCGCGATGCTCAATCGCGTGCGAATTACCGCGCCTGACAGGTTGGCATTAAATCAGTGGTCCCACGTTGCGGCGATTTATAATGGGATGAGGCTTTCTCTGGTGGTCAATGGCAAGTCCGCGGCAGCCACGAATCAATTTCCCACCGCCAGACAAGTTGTCGGGCCGCAGTGGGACTGGAATGCGATTCACCCGGGCGATAAGCAGATTATTTTTAATGGTGCCTCGCCGGAAGGGTTGCTGGCATTCCGGATTATTGGCGGTGGGGTCCAGGTCAGGAACGATCGCGTATCGCTGACGCTGCAACCTGGAGTCGATGCAACGATATTGGTATCCGCGTTGGATAACCGCGATGTCGCCGATTATCGCGCCGCATCATTAAAACTGCTTAATGCATTAAATGAATCGGGCGTGGACCAATTGTGGAATCGGCATCTGGCATGGTGGAAACACTTCTGGGGGCATTCCTATATTCACATTGCCAATAAGCCCATTGAGAATTTCTGGTACGGATCGCTGTATGTTTTCGCGTGCAGCAGTGCGCCGGGACAAATTGCGCCGGGCTTGTGGGGCAATTTTGATACATCGCCGCACATGGCATGGAATGGCGATTACACGCTGGATTATAATTATGAAGCCCCTTATTGGGCGGCCTACCCGACCAATCATTTGGCGCTGGCGGATAATTATGATCAAGCTCTGCTGGATTGGATGCAACGCGGGCATGGTTTGGCGCGGCATCGCCATTATCACGGATTATTTTTTTACGCCCATCTAAGCCCGCTGCCGGGGTGGAGCGCTGACGGCGCAAAATCGATTCGGCAGAAATCCGATGCGTTGTTCAGTTGTGTGGATTGTCTGCAGCGCTGGCGTTACACACGCAGTGCAACTTATGCACGGAAGGTCTATCCGTTTCTGCGCGGCGTGGCACAGTTCTGGGATCATTACCTGGTGCTGAAGAATGGCGTTTACATGGACTTTAATGATGCTGCCGATGAATTGCAGTCGCCCCATGATGTCAACCCGGCGACCAGCATCGCCTTTTTGCAGATGCTTTATTCCGGGTTGCTGGATATGAACCATAGCCTGCATTTAAATGACCCGGATGCGGGGCAGTGGCGGCATATTCTTGCGCATTTAAGTCCGTTGCCCATCGTGCCGGCGGCTTCCATTTCCAGCATCGTCCATGCGGTCGGCAACGCTGCTGTGCAGGGCAAATTCGTCATTCGTGACGCCCTGATTGGTTCGCAATGGATTAATCTCGGCCAATTGCTTTCGGCTCATCCCCCGGTACGTGACAGTGGATCATCGGCGGGAATGAATTCGCATCAGGTCATTTTCCCCGGCTGGGCGATAGGCTTGGAAAGCCCTAATATCCAACTGGCCGCAGCGCTAAACACAGTGAGCTTCCAGAAGACCTGGTATGACTTTAATAACACGTCAAGTTTTTATCCGGCATGCGCGGCAGTAGGCTATAATCCTGATAAAATTTTGTATCATCTTGATATGTTGATTGGTCATTTTTTGTATCCTAATTTTCTGTTTCAGATGGGCGGCGGCGGAACGGAGAATTTTGCCACCGTGCCCACGACGATCTGCGGTATGTTTCTGCAAAGCTACCAGAAGAATATTCTGGTGTTTCCAAATTGGCCGAAGAATCAGAATGCGTCCTTCGGGAATCTCCTGGCGTGCGGGGACTTTTTAATTTCCAGTCGGCTGCATCAGGGACGCATTGCATACGTGCAAATCATCAGCCGGCGGGACGGGATATGCCATCTTGTAAACCCGTGGCCGGGCCAACAGGTCAGGGTAAGCCGGCCGCGGCATCCGGAGAGGACCATCGCGGGTAAAACGCTGACGCTTGCTACGCGTGCCGGTGAACTACTGCGACTGACCGCGGACGGGCATTGATTTTGGCCGCGGAAAATGGGGCGCGGCATAATTGTGCGCACATAATAAGCACAGAAAAGTTTCCCCTCGCTGGAAAGTTTCCGCCCCTCGGCTTAACATACTAATGCGTTGAATTCACTGAAAGGAATTGATGTATGTCTGAATCCGGGGTTGCTCAAGTTGGTTTGATTGGTCTGGCGGTCATGGGGAAAAATCTGGCCCTGAATATTGCCGATCACGGGTTTGATATTGCGGTGTTCAATCGTACCACCGCGATAACGCAGGAATTTATCAGGGAAAACCCGAATACCCCGGGAAAGCTGGTGGGGTGTGATACGCTGGCGGATTTTGTGCTGGCGATAAAAAAGCCACGCGTCATTATTATTCTGGTCAAGGCCGGCGCTGCGGTTGATGCGGTTACGCAACAACTTATCGATGCGGGCGTGGATAAAAGCGATATTGTCATTGATGCCGGTAACAGCCTTTGGACCGATACGATTCGCTGCGAAAAACAATATGCGGAAAAGCTGAAGTTTTTCGGTTCGGGTGTTTCAGGGGGAGAACTCGGTGCCCGATTTGGTCCATCGCTGATGCCCGGCGGTGATCCGGAATCGTGGAAACATCTCAAGCCAATTTGGGAAGCCATCGCCGCCAAAGTTGATCCCAAAACCGGCAAACCAATTCCCGGTGCCGAACCGGGTAAGCCAGTGACCGGCGGGGTGCCGTGCACTGCCTACCTAGGGCCGGATGGGGCGGGTCATTATGTTAAAATGGTGCATAATGGCATTGAATATGTCGATATGCAGTTGATCAGCGAGGCCTATTTTCTGCTGCGGCATTTGCTGGGCCTTACGCCCCCGGATTTGGCGGAAATATTCAGCCAATGGAATCTTACCGAGCTGGATTCTTATCTCATTGAAATTACCGCCGATGTTCTACAACAGCGCGACCCGGCCAAACCAAGAAAATATCTGGTGGACAGCATTCTGGATGCGGCCGGCCAGAAGGGCACGGGCAAATGGACTTCCACCAGTGCATTGGATATGGGCGTGCCGGCCAATTCGATTGCCGAGGCGGTTTTTGCCCGGTGTATGAGCGCATTAAAGGAAGAGCGTGTGGCGGCATCGAAAAAACTTCGCGGCCCCAAGGCCGGCAATAAGAAGCATGGAAAAAAAATGATCGAGGCCATTCGCCAGGCGCTGTTCTGCTCCAAAATTTGTGCCTATGCCCAGGGCTTCCAGCTTATGTTCCAGGCCCAGCAGGAATATCACTGGAAATTTGATTTCGGAACCATCGCCAGTATCTGGCGGGGCGGTTGCATTATCCGCGCCGGATTCCTCCAGAAAATTACTGACGCCTATACCCGCGATCCCAAACTGGTAAACCTGTTAATGGACCCTTATTTCCGCAAACAGATCCAAAACGGCCAGGATCAATGGCGCCAAGTCGTAGCCCTGGCGGCGCAAAACGGAATTGCCGCTCCGGCGTTTATGTCCGCTTTGGCTTACTATGATTCCTATCGGACAGCGGTTCTGCCGGCGAGTCTTATTCAAGCTCAACGCGATTATTTTGGTGCCCACACGTATGAACGTGTTGATCAGGCCCGTGGAAAATTCTTCCATATTGACTGGCCGGATGCGAAACGCCCGCAGATCGAAGCGTGAGGCCGTCGCAGGATTTAAGCCACCAGCGACGATGGCACAAGGTAAGGTCGCGTTTTCCGGTGGTTTTTAAAGCACAGGGCAAGCTTCGCTTCCAGTGCCTGCGTTGATCAAAAAATGGCGATATGGGCGTTGAGGGGCTCGAACCCCCGACCTTACGGGTGTGATCCGTACGCTCTAACCAACTGAGCTAAACGCCCGATCACGGGAATAATATGTTACTGGAACGCCGCCCTGGGATCAATGCCCCAAGCCGTACGAAAAAACTAAAAAATTATTAAAGTTATTGGGACGGCTTGCCGATAGTGTGCTATCGTTAGAGATTATCGGCATTGGACGCCGGGAATTTTCTCCTGTACCACGTCGGCTTTTGCCGGCTTGGAATACGGATTGTTAAGCGAAAGGAGTCGCACATGAGCAAACCTGAAATGATGGATGAAATTATCCGCTTGAACCGCTCGGCCGGACGGGCTTTTCTTGAAAAATTTACCGAACAGGAATTGCAGGCGTACCTCTCGAGAATATCGCAGGCGCATACCATTAATTACTTGCCGCAACTCGTGCAGCATCGGCACACGCCATGCTGGACTTGGGCGTAATACATTTAGCGCCTGCGAAGGTTGCTTGCTGCCACCTGCCCAAGGCTGGATTTCACTTCGCGTTTTCTAATGCGCCATGCCCCGTGTGGCTGTGAACCATAACGGAATCCGAAATTCCTTCGCCCTGCATCGAATGTTCCAGCATAATCCGCTGGTTTGCAGCGCGATCATGCGCAGTAAAACAAATAGCTTTTTGTCTTGGTTGTACTGTGTTGCCCGTCGCCGCATGGACGCCACCGCGGGAGGTGCCTTGGGCACAACGGCTTGGGATATGGTCAAAAGACCTGTGCGAGCCGAGTTGTATCAAGATTGTTCCAGTAAACACGCCATCTGATGAGGTGCCGTCTGGCCTTGGTGACTCGCGGCGCGCGTACAACTATCCAAGTGTTCTTCTGCATCTAATAATTATCGGACTCTTAGGACGCAAAATCGGGGAAATCATGGCGTCAGTTCCCAATGAAAATGAGAAAACCGGTCGTTTTGATAAGAAGTGGTACAAGAATTGATGAAAAGTGGGACTTCCAATTCCAGGGCAAGCGCGTCAAACTATAGCTAGCAACAAACGCGTTTCCGCGATTTCAAAGGTTAGGAACGGACATTGTGGCCAATGTCGGCAATAACGGACGCCGTTAAATGAGCTTGTTATTTTTGAATTTGTCAGATTTTTTTTAAGGAGTAAGAGACATGCCTTCAGTAACATCCAAATCACGTAAAGGTATCGCAATTCTTTCCGCGGGAGCGGCGGCGCTGGTCTTAACCGGCTTGGGGGGCTTTCCCGCTTCGGCGGACAACCTCGCTTGGAATCCCAACCAAAGCACGGCAGGTGGAACCAATGGCAACGGCACATGGAACAGCACCGGTACGAATTGGTACGACACCACAACCACCACCACGGAACCTGTGGCGTGGGCTAACGGCGATGGCGCTTACTTTGGTACCGCCGCTGGCGGCAGCGGCAGCTATACGGTTACCTTGGGCAGCAGCACCGGCACCTATTCCACCACTGCCTTGGGGGTTAATGCGGGCAACTCTTATGTGCTTGACGGCGGCGGTGGCACCGTTAGCAGCAGCGGGCAATTGCTGGCCAACGGCAACCTCACACTTGAAAATATCACAGTTGAAAATACCGACTCCAGCAACTCGCCCTCCTCAGGGGGGATTTCACAGGCTTCGGGTGGCACACTTACTATTGGCTCGGGGGCTTCGCTGGATATTAACCACATAGCCACAGGTGTAAACACGCCCGGTATAATAAACGTGAATAGCGGCGGATACCTTGGCACAAGTGCTGCCTCCTCACGGATTCAAATAAACTATGGTACAGCAACCTCGGGCAACGTGTTTAATGATAACGGCGGCACCGTCAATATGACCGGCAGCGGTACAATTGTCTTTCTAACTGACGCTGCCAGCGGCCCATCCGGTACGACCGGAACACTCAACGTCGGTGCTGGCGGAACGGGCGGAACCGTTACCGTGAGCCAAATCAGCAGCGGCGGGAGCGCTGCGGGGCAGACGGGCATCTTAAACGTGGATGGCGGCACAGTTACAGCGACAGACACGCCGTCAATCACTGCTGGAAGTACCACCAATAAGAACTTGGTGACGACCATCGTAAACTTGAACGGCGGCGTGCTTTCGGTTCACGACATTACCGAATCGCTCAATGGCACATCCAAGAGCACGTACACCCTCCAGCCTAACACCACCATCGTAAACTTCAACGGCGGAACGCTTCAGGAGTATAACGCCAGTGTTGGCCTGGTCGCGAACCCCAACAGCAGCACCTACACCCCGTCTAATCTCAATGTTCTCAACGGTGGTGCGGTCATCGATAATAACGGATTTAATGTTACTGTCTATAATCCATTGCTGCAGGGAACCAACGCCGACGGCACCCTATCCACGGGTGGCCTGAAAGTGATTAACAGCGGTACGGGTGGCTCGCTGACACTTGTGGGGCCCAGCACCTATACCGGTGTAACTGAAATAACATCCGGCGCGACACTTCAACTGTCGGGCCATACGGACAGCAGCGCCCAAGGTGGCTTCTCCGGCCTGGCCAGCATCGCAGATACCAGTTCACTGCAGATCGACTCCGGCGGGACGTTCATGGTTATTCATGATGGGGTCGGGAATCAGATCAGCGTTGGCGGGCTGAATCTGCAAGGTGGTACCATCGACTTAGGCTTTGCCGGCGGCTCTGTGCAGCATCTGCTGGTCGGCAGTAAAGCGGCAGTCAGTGGGACAAATATTATCAATTTGTCTGATTTAAGCGGCGGAAAGACGGCCGTCCCCACGGGAACCTACACGCTGATTGCCGATACCGCCGGCGGTTTGACCGGAACCTTCGAATTTAGCAACGGTTCTGACACCGGCACACTCACGGTTGGCAGCAATACCTACACCGGTACATTGAATAACTCAGACACCGCTGAAACCCTGACCGTCAGCGCTGTACCTGAACCGACCACTGTGGCGCTGCTGGCGCTGGGCGGCTTGGGCTTGCTGATTCGGCGGCGCAAATCTGCCGTTTGATGCGGTGATACTGGATAAGAAGAGGGCGGACCCCAATGGCTCCGCCCTTTTTTATTTTGTTTGAAATGCAGACGATTCATACGCCGATTGTATGGCACGAAATGGGGCGCTTTTGTGTGATAAACCTAAGCGCATCGTAGCGCCTGGTAGCGCTGTGGCCATGCAAGGTCATGATGGAGAAAAGCCGCTATCCATGCAGGAAAGCGGCTTAAATCAAGGTGTATCAACCGACTGGAGACGAGGGGAATCGAACCCCCATCTGCGCATTGCGAACGCGCCGTCCTCCCATTGAACGACGTCCCCGAGTACAGGTACTAAATTAACGGATTCGGGGGTTTTAAGCAACTATGCCGCCGGCGGCCGTTAGGTTACAGGTGACAGGTGACAGCGAGGCTGGGGTAACGTGAGTAATAAGTAAATGCAGAGTTGAGAGTTGGAAGATTCTGGAAGCTTAGCGGTTTGCTAAATTCCTGGTTCGCGGTTCCAAGCTCCCAATTCTAGATTCCAGGCTCTAGATTCCAGGTTCGTGGCTGCTGGCGGTCAGATAGTCGGTGAGGATTTGGGCAGCGGCGATGGCGTCGATGCGGCGGCGTTTTTGCAGGCGGGTGTATTGACCGGCAATGCGCGATTCGGCGGCGAAGGTGCTTAGACGTTCATCTACGCTGATAATGCGTTTGCCGGTGGCGGTTTCGAGCAGGGCAATGATCTTTTGCGTAAGCCGGACGCGCGGGCCGGCGGAGCCGTCCATGTTAAGGGGCAGGCCGCAGATGAGAATATCGATTTGTTCTTGTTCAACAATGCGCTTGATGGCTGCGACGAGTTGGGTTTCCGTAAGATTTTCCAGTAATGCAAACGGCGTGGCCAGACGCGTATCGGTATCGGCGATGGCTAAGCCGGTGCGTTTATCTCCGAAGTCGATTGCCATGATTCGTTGTGACATAGTTGTGCCTGTTGGAAATTAGAACTTGGAACCTGGAATTTAGCATCAGGGATATTGCCTTTTGCCTGAAAGTAAACATTCGGCCAATAGGCGAGATGCCTGCGTTATACGTCGGGATACGAACTCCTTTCATCCTAAAAAGGTACCTGACACCTTTTTCTATAATCCTCCGCGTTCACGTATACTTTTCTGGGTATTGCTGCTGGATCTGGGCTACCAATTGTTTAATTTGCTCGGTTTTATTGGCGGGGCAGATCAAGGTGGCGGCGGGGGTGTGGACGATTACCATGTCCTTCAGACCGATGGTTGCAATGAGATGGTCATTTTCGGATATTGCCAGTACCTCGGAGGAATCCAGGGACGCAAGTTGGCAGCCGATGGCGCGGTTGTCGGAGGCATCGGGGGATATGGTGGCGGCTACGGAATTCCAGTTGCCTACATCCAGCCAATTTACCGGCATGGGGACCATGGCAACATGTGTGGATTTCTCCATGACGGCATAATCAATGCTGATCTTGGGCAACGTGGGATATATTTCCGCCAGGATACGTTTAAAATCTTTGGTTCCCCAGGCGGCGGCGATTTTCATCACGCCGTCATAGGATTGGGGCAAATGCGTTTGCAGTTGCTTTAATATGGTCTGCGTTTTCCAGACAAACATTCCGCTGTTCCAGAAATACTTACCGGATTGCACATATTGCCGGGCCACAGCTTCCACGGGCTTTTCCTTAAAGGCGGTGACTTTATACGCCCCGGCACCCAGTTCGGTGCCGCGTTCCACATAGCCATAACCTGTTGCAGCGTGTGTGGGTTTAATGCCGAAGGTCACCAGATATTCCGGATATTGATCAACCATGTCAAAGGCGGTGCGTAGAGCATGCTGAAAAACATCCAACGGTTCAATAATATGATCCGCCGTGAGAATGGCCATGGCCGAGTCGGGCTTGACTTGGGCCAGCACGGCGGCTGAAAGGGCCACGGCATTGGCGGTATCGCGGCCCATGGGTTCACCGATGACCTGGTTTTCCGGCAACATTGCCAAGTCCGCCAGCACTTGGTCGCAATAACTTGCTGACGTGCACACATACACGCCGGCGGGTTCAATGAGGCCGCGCAGTCGGCCAACGGCGATGGACAAAAGCGATTTTCCGCCGATAAAACGCAACAATTGTTTGGGACGCAGCCGTGTGGACATCGGCCAAAGCCGCGTCCCAGAACCACCCGCCATAATTACCGCAAAACGCATTCGGATCCTTTCCTTGTTCTAACACCGTCGTACCGCCGACATCTTGCCTGCACGTAAACATGCGACGCGCTGCCGGGACGCGTGCGTAACCTAAAGCCTTTTCTGCCAAAAAAGGTACCTGACACCTTTTTCTTGCTGGGTTTCACTGCCAGCAGAGGCGGCGGTTTTGGGAAGTATCGGAGCACCGTCGCAGTGCCGGGCGGTCTTCTAACTCCCCGTCGCCGCTCTCTGTTATAATCGATTTTGGACGGGGGATAAATCGGGCGGATGAATGGGAATTGATGATGATGAAGTATTTTCTACGCTTTGCGGCAGTGGGCACGGCCTGGGTATTAGCGGTGGCGGCGGGACGCGCAATCGCGGCTACCAAGCCGGCAGCTCCGGTCGCGGACAGCTCTGTTGTGTTAGCCAGCCCTGAAATCAACGCACAAAAGCATGAATTTACGGTACCTGCGGCTTTTTGGAATGAACATCTCACGGATTGGCTGGATGTGGCATTATGCGGGCGGCCCAGTAATTTTCTTCATGAAACTGTGTTAAGTGTCCAAACCACGCGGCATATTTTAAAAACTGCGTTTCGCGGCGTTGGCTATCATTCCGCTACCAAGTGGTCGCCGGACCTTAGCGATTTCGGCTTTATTCGGGGGCAGCCGGTGTTGATACTGGTGCAGTTTCAACTCCACGGCAAGCCGCAGACCTTTCTTCTGGATGAATTAATTGAATTTCGCGCGTGGCATGTTTCAGTCGGCCCATTCGGTTGGCTGTATCTTGGCACGCGTAATCCGTATGGGGTGCCGGCAGGACCGCAACCCCGGGCTGGGCAGCACGTTGATCCGGCGGTAATTCTGGCGGACGACCCGCAGGCGGCGATGCAGTTTCGCGGCATTCAACATGCCTCGCAAGCGTTGCTGGATTTTCCACTGTGTTTTGATAACTGGATTTATCCTAATATCCGTTATCACCGCAATGTCGCGGTGCTTTCCATGAAGGTTTTCAACAGCAATGGAAAAATTCCCGTGCAATTGGTTGTTCGCCGCGTTTCGGAGGTGCAATATCTGCAGGCGGCGGAAAAATATTGGCACGATCCGGCATTTGCCGCCTATATTAAGCGGCAGTTGCCGGTGGCAAAATATGTGGATGCGGCACGGCGGAAATTGTGGCAGAGGATTAATGCGAAACACCTTTCGTGGACGAATTGGCACGTAGAGCGCTGTGTGGCGCGGTTGCGGTACGGATACGCGCAGCTTCAGGCGGCATGGGTGGCGTGGGATGTGGCCCATGCGCGATTTCGTGCCGCCAATAATTTGTCAAAATTACAGGTAGCGGCGCAGGCAAGATTATTTTTATCGCATTTGCAGCAGGTTGCGAAAAGCGATCATCAGCAATGGTTGGCGACGCAGGCATTTGACCGATTGCAGCAACTTAAAAAATCGCCCACAAAAGCGAATGCTGCCGCTATTCGGCGTTTGCAGGCGGCGGAACTGGCCGACAGGTCGCGGGCGCTTCTGTATTCGACTAGGCAGGATTTGGAATACTGGCAGCTAAAAAAGCAGCGGCTCAAACCCAATGATCCACGAAAAATCTGGATACGCGATGTCAAGAGTCAATATGCCTTGGCCCAGGCTCAAAAGGCAATGGGGGAGGCAGGCCTGGCTTATGCGGCGGCGATGAAGGCCGGCGGGGCGGAGAAGGCGCAGCACCAGTATCTTGCGGCTATTTTGCAGGTATCTTTGGCCAAGGAAAAGGTGGCGCTGGTCAATGTGGAGTTCCACCTTACCAATGATCAGGGCTTTGTCAGTGTCCGGCATATGGCGGCGTTAAAAGCGCAAAAAGCGGCGATTGTTAAGCAAATTAACCAGATTATCGAGCAGTTAAAGAAGCTGAAAAGTTAGTGTCGCTCTGCGTGGCGTTGGAATTTGGATTCTGTACTCTCGCATCATGTAAAACGATTCGCCGTTCTTCGCACTTTTATATCCTAACTTTTACCTAATGTCTTGCCCGCGACTTTCGGGGGTTGCTATTTAGGGGGGATTTGGTGCATAATGAATTTGGCGGAGGCTGGTCCGAGGTTGAAAAGGACTGGCTTCTATGTTTCAGGGTTATGAGATTGGCGGGCTTTTCGACGAAATGTTCGAGAAGCCCGATTGTCCAAGGCCGCACTATGACGCACTGTATTCCCGGGTCCATGACCTGGGGATGACGGCTTTGCAGCACCGTAGCCGCATGGCGGATATATGTTTTCGCAATCAAGGTATCACCTTTACGGTGTATAAAGATACCTTGGGTGTGGAAAAAATATTCCCGTTTGATTTAATTCCCCGCATTATCCCCGACCGGGAATGGGCCCATTTAGAACGCGGGCTTATCCAACGCATCACCGCTTTAAACCTCTTCTGCCACGATATTTACCACAAGCAGGATATTCTGCGCGAAAAGATCATTGACGCCGAATTAATTTACGGTGCCAAAATGTTCCGCCGCGAAATGATTGGTGTAAATATCCCGCGAGATATTTACATCACGATCTGCGGGACGGATTTAATCCGCGATGCCCAGGGAAATTATCTGGTATTGGAAGATAACTGTCGCACGCCCAGCGGTGTGAGTTACGTGCTGGAAAACCGGGCGATTATGAAGCGGGTGTTCCCGGCGTTGTTTCAAGCGGCGCGCGTCCGGGCGATTGAAGATTACCCGCATAATTTACTGCGGTGTCTTAAGCACCTGGCTCCGCCGGAAGTGGATGATCCCTGCATTGTTGTGCTCACGCCCGGTGTATTTAATTCCGCGTATTTTGAGCACAGTTTTCTAGCCCGGCAGATGGGGGTGGAACTGGTGGAGGGCAGAGATCTGCTGGTGGAAGACAATTACATTTACATGCGCACCACCGCGGGCCTGCGGCGCGTGGATGTTATCTACCGCAGGGTGGATGATGATTTTCTTGATCCACTGTGTTTCAGGCCGGATTCCATGCTGGGCGTTGCGGGGCTTATGAATGTGTACCGCCTGGGGCATGTCGCCTTGGCGAATTCCGTTGGAACGGGTGTCGCTGATGACAAAGCTATCTATCCATTTGTGCCGGATATGATCCGTTTTTATCTGGCGGAAGAGCCGATTCTGCCAAGCGTGCCCACCTATATTTGCAGTCGTCCGGATGATCGCAAATATGTGCTGGAGCATCTGGATCAACTGGTGGTCAAAGCGACCAATGAGGCCGGCGGGTATGGCATGTTAATGGGCCATCAGGCCACTCCGGAGGAACGCGACGAGTTTGCGTGCAAGATTCGCGATAACCCGAGAAATTTTATTGCTCAGCCGGTGGTGCAGTTAAGCCAACAGCCCAGTTTGGTGGATGGGGCGCTGCGGGGCCGGCGGATTGATCTTCGTCCTTACATTCTCTATGGGGAAAAAATCGCCGTCATGCCCGGCGGGCTGACGCGCGTGGCGTTGCGGGAGGGTTCACTGGTGGTGAACAGTTCGCAGGGCGGTGGCAGCAAAGATACCTGGGTTCTTGAATCGGAGCATAAACGATGAGTCGCGCGGCATTACTAACTTCTTCCGAGTCGGCTAAACGGTTGCCGCGAGCCCTTCTGGCCCGCGTAGCGGACGCCAGTTATTGGATGAGCCGGTACATTGAACGCGCTGAACATATTGCGCGGATACTGATGGTCAGTGTGGATTCACTCACCGGCGCGGAGGAGATGGATCCCGAACTTTCGCATCAGGCTGTGGTGGATGTGCTGAAAATTACATGGCAGGAACATATGTTGCCGGAACTTGTAAAGCCGGAACATACGCCCCTTCAGGCACTGATGGAGGTGGCAAAATATATGGCTCTGGATGCGTCCAACCCCATCAGCCTGATGAGCTGCCTGACCAAAGCGCGGGAAAACGCGCGATCCATCCGCGAAAGTATTTCCAATGAAATGTGGGAACAGCTTAATACGCTGTACTGGTCGCTGAAAGCGGATGACGCGGTGGCGCGTTTTGATGATTCGCCGCAGGAATTTTTCCGACAGATGCTCACAGGTTCTCTACTGTTGCAGGGGCTGGCGGATCAAACCATTGACCATGGACAAGCGTGGCTGTTTATTCAGCTTGCAAAATATCTCGAGCGGGCGGATATGACCTGCCGAATCCTGGTGGCCAAATATCAGACCTTGCAACGTCTGGATTCTGTCGCCTCACTGGATTCGGCGGCGCGGGTGATTCAATGGATGGCGATTTTGCGATCCTGTTGTTCTATTGAAGCATTTCGCCGCGCCAATGTCGGTGAAATTGATCCGGGTCTGGTAGCGGGATTTATTCTTTTTGAGCCAACCTTCCCGCGCAGTGTTCATTTCTGCGTTCAGCATGCCCTGGAAGCGGTGGATCGGATTCGTTCCGTTCTGGCGGCGGACGCCGGACGCGATGCGCAACGCCGACTGGGGCGCTTATTTGCGGAACTGCAATATTCCCGAGCAGCCACTACGCAGGACAAAGGGTTGCTGGCGTTTCTGGAACAGATACGCAACTCCGCGGCCGACGCTTCCATTGCGGTGCAGGAGCAATGGCTGATGCGCACGGGCGAGGAGGCGTCACGCTTGGAACTGGTGATGGGATAAACGGTTGGTTGCCCTGGCAGGCGGGCCGCTGAAATTACAACAGCGACTGGGAGGTCGTGGAAGTGGTGTTTTGGAGTTTTATTGAATGCTCGTTCAGGTTACGCATATTACCGAACTGGATTATTCCGCTTTGATCAGTGAAACGGTCATGGAATTGCGCATGGCCCCGCGGCAGGAAAGATTGCAGCATCGTTTGTCATTTGTTCTGGGCATCGGCCCGGCTTCGGAAGTCCACAGCTACTTTGACTGGCTGGGCAATACCGTTCATACTTTTGCGATTAACCAACTGCACCGGAGTGTTAAAATCTCGGCGGTCAGTGTGGTGCAAACCTATGATCGTGCCCGACAAACGATGCAGCCTGCGGATATGTGGCCGCCCAGTGTGCCCACGGATCACAGTCTTTTTGATATGTTGCGACTCGACGGGCCGGTCATGGATTGTCCGGCGTTAACCGAACTTGCCCAGGAGATTAAACCGCGCGGTCGGGAATCGCTGGCGCGTGTGGCCCTGAATATCATGGATAAAATCCATGCGGAATTTGTGTACGAAAAAGGCATCACGAGCGCTTCAAGCACCATTGCGGAAGTGTTGGAGCACCGGCGCGGCGTTTGCCAGGATTTTACCCATTTGATGATCGGCCTGGCGCGAAAGCTGCACATTCCGGCGCGGTATGTCAGCGGTTTTATTCATGCCGGAAATCAACAATTTCGGGGAGCCGCGGAAACTCATGCCTGGTGTGAACTTTATTTTCCCAGCAGCGGCTGGATGGGATACGACCCGACCAACAACTGTGAAGTAAAAGATAACTTTGTGAAAATGGCCGTGGGGCGGCATTACATGGATGTTCCACCACATAAAGGGGTTTACCGGGGCAACGCAACGGAAACCATGAAAGTTGAGGTGCATACGATGGATTTACCCGAGATTTCCGGCAACCTTGTGGGCGAAAAAACTTCGTCGTTGAACGTTCCGATTTTCGGCAGCACGGGCCGTGGGGGCGTTGTGCCATGGATTCTGGAAGAGCAGGTTCAACAACAGCAACAGCAATAGCCGGATTAGCACGGACCTGCTGCCACAAGAGAACATTGCTATCAAACAATGTTGATAAGCGGCAGGCGAAAATGTTAATCATTAAAGTCGTCTCGGAGTTTCAAACGTATGGCCATACTTGTCGCCCTGAATCATGTCACACATTATCGCTATGATCGACCGGTTACGTTATCGCCGCAAGTGGTGCGTTTGCGCCCGGCTCCGCACACGCGCACGCCGATTCGCAGCTATTCACTGCGCGTGTTGCCGGCGAAACATTTTGTCAATTGGCAGCAGGACCCGTATGCCAACTATCAGGCGCGGCTGGTTTTTTCTGAACTTACCAGGGAATTCCGTGTGGAAGTGGACCTGGTCGCGGAAATGACCGTGATCAATCCCTTTGATTTTTTCCTTGAACCTGATGCGGAAATGTATCCCTTCACCTATGACCCGATTGTGCAACGCGAGTTGATGCCCTACCTGGAAACTACAGAGCCTGGGCCGTTGTTAAAAGAGTTGTTGAAATCCTGCCAACGTAAAGATTTACGGACTCAGGACTTTCTGGTGGAAATGAATAAAAAAATCAATCACCTGCTTAAATATCTCATCCGATTGGAACCCGGCGTACAAAGCGTGGAGGAGACGCTGGCGCTGCGGACCGGATCATGCCGAGATTTCGCCTGGTTGCTGGTGAATCTATTTCGACATTGCGGCCTGGCAGCCCGCTTTGTTTCCGGATATCTGATCCAATTAACGGCCGATGTTAAATCACTGGATGGACCCTCCGGTACGGAAACAGATTTCACCGATCTGCATGCGTGGGTGGAAGTATTTCTCCCGGGCGCAGGATGGGTCGGCCTGGACGCCACCAGCGGCTTATTTACCGGTGAAGGGCATATTCCGCTGGCTTGCACGGCCGATCCATCATCCGCAGCGCCGATTTCCGGAGCGGTGGATGAATGTGAGGCAGAGTTTGAATTCAGTATGTCCGTGCGGCGCGTGCGGGAAGATCCGCGCGTGACCAAACCGTATACGGAAGAACAATGGGAAGGTATCGAATCAATGGGGCATGCCGTGGACGCTTTCCTGGAAAAACACGATGTGCGTTTGACCATGGGCGGAGAGCCGACGTTTGTGGGTATTGATCAGGTCGATGCGCCGGAATGGAACACCACGGCGCAGGGGACGCACAAACGCCAGTTGGCCGGGGAATTAATCAAGCGGCTGCATCGCAGGTTTGGTCAAGGCGGCCTGTTGCACTATGGCATAGGCAAGTGGTATCCGGGGGAATCGCTGCCACGTTGGGCGTTGGCCTGTTACTGGCGTAAAGATGGCCGGCCGATATGGAATGATCCGAAGCTGATCGCCGATGTTGTCGATCAACATCATCACACAGAGCTTACCGCGCAAAGCTTTTTGCGGAATCTGACGGATCGACTGCAAGGTGATGTCAATATTTCTCATGCCTTGGCGGGTTATGAGGATGTCTGGTATTACCTGTGGAAAGAAAGACGCTTGCCGGTCAATGTTGATCCGCTTAACAATAATCTCAAAAATCCCGAAGATCGCGTGCGCTTGGCAAAAATATTTGAACAGGGTCTGGATAAGATCGTTGGTTACGCTCTCCCGCTGCGGCCGATCGGTGCTCCGGGGGAGGGAATCTGGCAGACCGGCACCTGGTTCCTGCGGACGCAGCGGCTTTATTTAATTCCCGGTGATTCCCCCATGGGATTGCGGCTTGCATTGGATTCTCTTCCCTGGGTTGCCGAGAGCCAGTATCCGCAGCTTTATCCGCGCGATCCCATGCAGGATTTGCCTGAATTACCCGATGTGCATAATGGTCAGCAATATCGACGTGGAGCGCCGGAACCGGAACATCAGGTGAATTTGCGTGAACAGCAATGGAAGTATGCCGAAGAGGGCCGTTCCTTAGCCTTGGCGCAATACCGTGCGCGCATATCAGAAAATCCATCCCAGAAACCGGAACTCGGGCAGTCGGCCCCGTATGTGGTGCGCACGGCCATTTGTGTGGAGCCGAGAAATGGCACGCTTCATGTGTTTATGCCGCCTATGCGCTATATTGAGGATTATCTCGAACTGCTGGCGCGAATCGAAGAAACGGCTGCGGAACTCAAAACTCCCGTAATAATCGAAGGCTATACGCCCCCGGATGATCCACGCGTGGCTCACATAAAAGTAACCCCGGACCCGGGCGTTATTGAAGTCAATGTTCACGCCGTGAAAACCTGGCAAGAGGCTGTCACCGTTACCACGGGGCTATATGAAGATGCTCATTTCTCCCGGCTGGGAACGGAGAAATTCATGCTGGACGGGCGACACACGGGTACCGGCGGCGGGAATCATATTGTCATCGGCGGCGCTACGCCCGGCGATTCGCCGTTTTTACGTCGCCCCGATTTGCTTAAGAGCCTGGTGGCGTATTGGCACAATCATCCGGCGTTATCGTATTTGTTCTCCGGCCTGTTCATCGGTCCCACCAGTCAGGCTCCCCGGGCTGATGAAGGCCGGCCGGAAATGGTGTATGAACTGGAAATTGCGTTAAATGAACTGGAGCGGCGACAGGGCACCAAGGCGTCACCGTGGCTGGTGGATCGAATATTCAGGAATTTATTAATTGATTTAACCGGCAACACGCACCGGGCGGAATTCTGCATTGACAAGCTTTATTCCCCGGATTCCTCCAGCGGACGTCTGGGGCTGGTGGAATTCCGCGGTTTTGAAATGCCTCCGCATGCCCGGATGTCTCTGGCTCAGCAGTTGCTGCTGCGCACGCTGATTGCCCGATTCTGGAAAACGCCCTATGACACGCCTCTGGTGCGATGGGGCACGGAACTCCATGATCGATTCATGCTGCCGCATTATATCGCGGACGATTTTAAGGACGTGCTGCGGGACACCTCCGCTTCGGGTTTTGCGCTGGAATATGATTGGTTCGCCCCGCACTTTGAGTTTCGCTTTCCCCTGCTGGGGGAAATCGAATCTCTTGCGGCCGGCGGCATGAAGCTGGAATTCCGGCAGGCCATTGAACCGTGGAATGTTCTGGGAGAAGAGCCTGCCGGCGGGGGCACGGTGCGCTACGTGGATTCATCCGTGGAGCGCCTGCAAATTAAAGCGACGGGTATGATCAATACGCGGCATATCATTGCGGTCAATGGCGTGGAGTTGCCGCTGAACGCAACGGGTCGTAATGGAGAATTTATTGCCGCAGTCCGCTACAGGGCCTGGCAGCCCGGGGCGTGCCTGCATCCGACCATTGGGGTTCACACCCCGTTGGCTTTCGATGTGGTGGATACCTGGAATGACCAGGCCGTTGCGGGCTGTACTTACTACGTATCGCACCCCGGAGGAAGATCGTTTGATCAGTTTCCGGTTAACGCGTTTGAAGCTGAATCGCGACGGATGGCGCGTTTTGTCAAGTTCGGCCATTCGCCCGGTATCCTTCGCCCGCGTAAGGTTGAACGCTCAATGGAGTTTCCATGCACCCTGGACTTGCGGCGCTGTTAGTTGCGGAAATGATCTGGAATAATCGGGACAATCATGTATAGTTGAAAGGTGTATGACGCTTCAAGAACAACAGGCTGTGCTGCCCCCGCATTTTGTGAATACCGGATTGTATACCTCCTACAGTCCTTTACCGGGCCGGTATGATGAAATGCTTGATGGGCAAGGGGCGGTGCGGCCGCACTGGCAGATGTTTTTGAATCTGCTCGATGATCTGGGGCCTGAAAAGTTGCACCATCGTTGGGAAACCGCCCGGCAGCTCATTCATGACAATGGTGTGACCTACAACGTCTACGGCGATCCGGCCGGCATGGACCGCCCTTGGCATCTGGATGCACTTCCGGTTGTATTTTCCGCTGCGCAATGGGCGGAGCTGGAAGCGGGCATTGCCCAGCGTGCCCGGTTGCTTGACGCCATCTTGGATGATCTTTACGGTCCGCAGCACCTGCTTACTGAAAAGATTATTCCACCCGAGCTGCTCTTTGGCCAAGATTCTTTCCTTCGGCCCCTGCACGGGGTGGTCGTTCCCGGCGCGCGGCGTCTGCATACTTACGCGGCCGATGTGGGACGGGGTGCCGACGGCCGGTTTGTCGTACTTTCCGACCGAACTCAGGCACCCTCCGGCGCTGGCTATGCTTTGGAAAACCGCATGGTAATTTCCCGGGCGCTGCCCGATGTGTTTCGGGATTGCCGGGTCAGCCGTCTGGCCACTTTTTTTCGTCGGCTGCGTGAAACGCTTGAGTCTCTCTCGAATCGAGAAGATCCGCGCATCGTGCTGTTGACGCCGGGGCCTTATAACGAGACATATTTTGAACATGCCTATCTGGCTCGGTACCTGGGTTACACCTTGGTGGAAGGCGCGGATCTGGTGGTACGCGATAATTACGTTTATCTAAAAATGCTCGGTGGATTGAAGCGCGTGGACGTGATTTTTCGACGGCAAGATGATGATTTTTGCGATCCTCTTGAATTGCGGGCCGATTCCGCTCTGGGGGTTTCCGGCCTGGTGCAGGCGCTGCATTGCGGAAATGTGGCCGTGGCCAATGCCTTGGGGTCAGGATTAGCGGAGAATCCCGCATTGATGATGTTTCTGCCCGCGATTTGTCGTCGCTTATTCAGCGAGGATTTACTGCTGCCTTCGGTGGATTCGTTCTGGTGTGGTAACGCGGAGGCACGGAAGTATGTGCTGGATAATCTTCCACAAATGGTCATTAAGCGAGCTTTTAGCTCCCTGCAGGATAAACCGGTTTTCGCGGGGAAATTAAGCCACAATGAACTGGATTTACTGCGCAACAAGATCATTGCCGCGCCAACGCTTTTCGTCGGCGAGCATTGCGTTGCGTTATCCACAGCACCGGCGCTGGTGGAAAACCAGGTGCAGCCGCGCCATGTGGTTTTGCGGCTCCACGCAACGTCCGTTGATGACGGATATTGTATTATGCCGGGCGGGCTGGCCAGATTTTCCGGATCAGCCGATTCCATGATTGTGTCCATGCAGCGGGGGGGCGGATCAAAAGATGCGTGGGTTCTCTCGGAGGGTCCGGTTGATTCTTTCAGCTTTCTGCAGCCGGCGGGTCAGCCGGTGGTATTTTCCCGTGCTCTGGGTGATTTGCCCAGCCGCGTAGCCGATAATCTGTTTTGGTTGGGGCGCTATGAGGAACGGGCGCAGGCCAACGCCCGCCTGGCGCGCGGAATTGGTATGCGCCTGATGGATCAGACGTTTGACGCCTACGCCGAACTGCCTCTCCTGATCTCCGCCTTAGCCACACAGACCATGTATACCCAACCGCCCGAGCGGGAATTTTCGCCGGAAGCTCGACTGGTTGAAATCCTTATGCGTAATAAGCATCCCAACGGCTTTCCGGCCACGCTGCAATCCATTTATCGTATTGCCGCCCTGGTGCGGGATCGCATGTCGCTGGATATCTGGCGGATCATCAACCGTCTGGACGAGGATTTTCCGAGGGCCGATACCTTCGAGCCGGCGTTGTTGGACCTCTTGCCCGCGCTTGATCGGCTGATTATTACGTTTGCGGCTTTTGACGGGCTGACCATGGAATCCATGACCCGCAGCTATGCCTGGCGGTTTTTAGATATTGGGCGGCGTATCGAGCGCGTGCTGGCTACCCTGACGCTGCTTTCCGAAACGCTGGTACCCGTGGTAAACCGTGAGGGGCCGTTGTTGGAATCGGTTCTGGAAATTGCCGATTCCATTATTACGTATCGTCGCCGCTATACGACCAACCTCCAAGTTCCACCGGTGTTGGATATGCTGTTAGCCGATGAAAGCAATCCACGCTCCGCTGTGTTTCAACTCATGCGTTTACAGGAACATCTGGCCAGTCTGAACCCTGAGGGCGTTGGGGCGGGCTTGTCCGCGTCGGAACGCATTATCTTGCGATTACTTACCGATATACGCCTGGCCGATCTTAACATTCTGGGCCGCGGTGCCGATGGGGATGATAATTGCCGACGCGGACCGCTTGATCGTCTGTTGAAAATATGGATGGACGAAGTGCGCATGCTGTCGGATGTCATCACCCGGGCGTATCTGGTGCATGTTTCGGAGTCCCGGCAATTGGGGTTTCAACTTGCGGCACCGATGCCCGAGGCGGCGTCTTAGTAGTGGCTTGTATTTGGACGCGTATGGTAAGTGCGGAAAATAACCTATGCCGGTATATAAAGTAAAACATATCACTCGCTACCGTTATCAACAGCCGGTTACCGTTTGTCATCACATTGCGCACCTGCTGCCGCGAGATGCTCCGCACCATAGTTGGAATTTTTCCGATCTGGAAATTTCACCCACGGCTGTGCGTACGGACCGTTTAGACTACTTCGGCAATCGACAGACGTTTTTCAGTATCCAGGAGCCACACCGCGAATTGCTGGTGACTTCGCGCGGGGAAGTTGAAATAACCTCTCCCGCAACCGGACTGCTGTTTTCCAATCAGCCATGGGAGCAGGCCAGAGATAGTCTGTTTACCAACCCTATTGCGGACTTCGGGCGGGTGGTGCAATTTACCTTTGAATCCCCAAAAATCACGCACACCAGCGAAGCGGCGTCGTATGCCGCCGAATCTTTCCCGCCCAATCGGCCGGTTGTCGAAGCATTGGAAGACCTGATGCACCGCATTTATAAGGATTTTCAGTTTGATTCTACGGCCACGACCGTCGGCACGAGCGTAGCGGATATCTTCCGTCACCGCAGAGGGGTATGCCAGGATTTTGCCCACCTGGGTATTGCGTGTCTGCGATCGATGGGATTTGCGGCACGTTATGTGTCGGGCTATCTGTTGACGCTGCCGCCGCCCGGGAGGCCGCGCCTGGTGGGGGTGGATGCCTCCCATGCCTGGTTTAGCGTTTATGTGCCTGAACTGGGCTGGCTGGATTTTGATCCGACCAATGATATGATCCCCACCGATCGCCACATAACCATTGCGTATGGTCGTGACTTTTCTGATGTTTCACCCCTGCGCGGCATGATTCTGGGAGGGGGCAAGCATACAATGTATGTATCCGTTGATGTGGCCCCGGAATAAGGACATAACCATGTGCGGACGCTTTACACTGGCCAATCCGGCGGCCGCATTTAATGCGATGCCATGGCTAACGAACGTGCCAAAAAGTCATCCACGGTATAATATTGCCCCCGGACAGGGGTCGCTGATAATTTGTGATCAGTCCGGGCCGGTGGTTCGCTTAGCGCACTGGGGATTTACCCGAAAGCGCGGGGGCCTGACGCGGGACCTGCTGATTAACGCACGTTCGGAAAAGGTGCTGGAAACGCCCAGTTTCTCAGAGTCCTTTCGGCAGCGCCGCTGTGTGATACCCGCTGACGGATTTTATGAATGGCGAAAAACTGCAAACGCTTCGATCCCGCACCTTTTTCAACTGACGTCCGGTGCGCCGTTTTGCCTGGCCGGGTTGTATGACCGCTTCGGCGATGACTTGCATTTTGTCATTCTTACCACCGCGGCCAATGCACTGGTCAAGCCGGTGCATGCGCGTATGCCGGTTATGCTTCCCGTCCAGGAGGCCATGGCTTATATCTCCGCACCGCCGGAGGCTGCGGAAACGCGCCGATTTTTCCAGCCTTTTGCATCCGAACAGATGCGGTCACACCGCGTGAGCACTCTGGTAAATCGAATAGAAAACGATAGTCCGGCCTGTATCCAATCGTATGCCCCGCCTTCGGGGGCGCAGGGTGCTTTGTTTTCGTAGCGTGCTTTATTAAGCACCCGTAATCCTTATTTGCTCTGCAATCGACTCTATGCATGGTCGTTGGGTATAATACGGCAGGCAGTATAAGGAAGGCAGTCTATGTCACAAAAGACCAAACCAATCGATTTCACGCGCCGCAAGTGCAAAGCTTGCGAAGGCGGGGTTAAGCCGTACAGTGAAGCACAGATCCATAAACTGCTAAAATCGCTTCCGGACTGGGAATTTAGCAACGGTTCGCTGGTTCGAGCGTTTGAATTTATGAATTTCTACCAGACCATGGCGTTTGTCAATACCGTGGCTTGGTTGGCGAATATGGAGAATCATCATCCGGATATGGAAGTTGGGTATAGCCGATGTGTGATACGGTATAACACGCATGCCATAGGCGGAATATCGGAAAATGACTTCATATGTGCCGCTAAAATAAACGCGATGCTGGCCCTGTAATACCGTTTCTCATGGGAAGGAAGTTATGCCTGAAGGACCTTTAAAAAAGCGGAAAGTGCTGCTTCTTTCCGCGTCGGCCGGTACCGGGCATGTGCGGGCCGCCGATGCCTTGCTGCGAATATGTCAACAGCATCCTGGTGTGGGAGAAGTGCAGCACTGGGATATGCTCAAATATACCACGCGGTTGTTTCGGCACATTTACTCCCAAACATATCTTGATTTAATTAACAAAGCGCCACGCATGTTGGGATGGATATACGATACGTTTGACACGCCGTGGCGAAATGAAAAAATGCGATTGGCATTTGAGAAATTTAATGCGCGCCCGTTTCTCAAGGCTACCATGGCATTTCAGCCGGACCATATTATCTGCACCCATTTTACGCCCGCGAGTCTTTTAGGCTGGTTGTATGAAACGGGGAGAAGCCCGGTGAAGCCTGCCATTGTCGTGACCGATTATGACTGCCATGCCATGTGGCTGAATCGCACCTACCAGCAGTACTTTGTTCTTCTGGATGAAACGCGGGAGTTTCTGGTGCAAATGGGGATTGATCCCCACCGTATCAGCATGTCCGGTATTCCCGTTGATCCGGTGTTTATGGAACCTAAATCCCGCGCGGCGGCATGCCATAAACTTAACCTCGCCGATAATATTTTTACCATCCTGGTTTCCGCCGGCGGTTATGGTGTCGGCCCCGTGGAGGCGCTGCTGGCGGAGCTGCTTAAAATTAAGCGCCCGGTCCAACTGGTGGTGATCGCCGGAAGAAGTGAGGAATTAAAGCATCACTTGGATCAAATTGCCGGCCGACAGAATCGCAATGCAGCGGCAACGGTAATTCCGGTTGGCTTTACTCCATTGATGGATGAATACATGGCGGCGGCCGATCTCCTGCTGGGCAAACCCGGCGGCCTGACCACCAGCGAGGCCATGGCGCGGAACTTGCCCCTTTGCATTGTCAACCCCATTCCCGGTCAGGAGGAACGCAACTCGGCTCATCTTCTGGAATGCGGTGTGGCCATTCGCAGTAACAACTTGCCGACGCTGGCCTGGAAAATTCAAAAACTTATGGACGATCCGCAGCGCCTGGAGACTATGCGGGCAAATACGCGGCAGTTGGCCCGCCCGCATGCCGCCCAAAGCATCGTCGATACCGTTATGAATCTGCCGCTGGATGTGGAGGACAGGCCCGGGCGCGGACTCTTTTTGTCGGGCCGAATGGCCAGATCTCGCATGTTGCGGAAGCGGCGTATCAGCAGACTTGATGCCGCCAGTGCTTCCTGATTGGGCTTGATGTTGTATACGGATGAACTCGACTATACGCTTCCACCGGAATTAATTGCCCGCCATCCGGTCTATCCGCGTGATCACAGCCGGCTGCTGGTCTATCGGCGCGGTTCCGATACGATTGACCATTGCCTTTTTTCTGACCTTCCGCATCTGCTGTCGCCTGGGGACCTTTTAATCGCCAACGACACGCGTGTGCTGCCGGCGAAACTCTCTCTGACAAAGCAATCAGGCGGGCGCATCACGGGCTTGTTTATCGCCGAGATTTCGGCTGGAATCTGGCGCGTTCTCTTGCGGACACGGGGCCGCGCTGCGGCAGGCATGCGGCTTACCGCACGGTCTGAAAAAGGGGCCGATGTACTTCACTTAAAACTGCTGGAACGCGAAGCCGAAAAAGGCCAATGGCTTGTAGAAGTCAGCGATACCAGACCGGCTCCTGAGGTTTTGGCTGCCTTCGGCGATGTCCCATTGCCGCCGTATATTGAAAAGGCACGCGAACTCAAGCCGCAATCCGTCGCAAGGCACCGTCCCGGCGCATCGGCGGTACCTCCACCGCGCGGGGCGACGGTCGAAAATATTTCTGATGCGCAAAATAGTGGCAGGCAAGATGCGTGCACTACCGGCGACGCGGATGGCGACAATTCCTCCGATGCGCAAAACTATCAGACCATCTACGCCAGCGCCGCCGGTGCCTTGGCGGCTCCCACCGCCGGTCTGCATTTTACGCCCGAAGTGTTTGTCAACCTGCAACGACGGAATATTCAGCGTGCTTTTATAACGCTGCATGTCGGTTTAGGGACTTTTTTACCAGTGAAAGCCGCAAGCCTGGATCAACATCCGATGCACCAGGAAACATTTATGATTCCCCGCACAACTGTTGAAAAAATTCGCGAACAAATAGCGCTATCTGGGCGGGTGGTGCTGGTTGGTACCACCACCGTTCGAACGCTGGAAACAATGGCCGGCGTCATTCTTGATTCCTCAAAGCCGCCGGAAGATTTTGCCGGGTCAACAAGTTTGCTTATTAAACCCGGATTCACTTTTCAACTCACCGATGCGCTGATTACCAACTTTCATTTGCCCCGCAGCACGCTTCTGGCTTTGGTCGGGGCGTTAACGGGAATGGATCGTTTGAAAGAAATTTATCAGCAGGCCATCGCGCGCCGCTACCGCTTCTATAGCTACGGCGACGCCATGCTGATTTTACCCTGATGACGGCGGCACAAAATTCACTGCCGCGGAACATGCCCATCGCGGTTGCCGCAAGTGCATGATCAGCTTCGTTTTGATCGATATTCCGCATACACCACATACGGCTCTACGGACGCCGCGAGAATTTGGGCGGGCTTATCTACCGCCCTGAGGCATAATGTGATGACGTTTTTGCCACCGGGCCGGGTGTTAAGCCAGCATTCCGGAAGGTAATATTCCCGCTGTCCGCCGCCTTGCCAGAATCGCCCATATTCGTGTCCATTGACATAAATAAAGCCCGTGCCGGTAGCCTGAATTTTCAGGCACCAGGGCAACCAGATACCCGAATTCACCGTTGGCAAAACAAATTCCAAGCGGTGCCAAGAAAGCAGGGCCGCAGTGGCATCATCGTTCGGGCGTCCGGTCAGGTCCTGCTGTTGCCAATCCGAATCATTAAAATCAGGCTTATGCCATCCTAATTCAACGCCGGTTGGATGGGGCGAAAATTCCAATGATCCCACCATGGTGGATAACGCGGATAAGGCCATCGTCGAACTAAGTTTCACGGCACCAAGGCCTCCGGAGCCGCCAATATTTTGTACCAGCACCGCCAAGGTATTGTTTCCAACATGCAGAAGCTTTTCGGCGTTGAAGCTCCACGCCCGGTCCCAGTTATTGGTAGTACCGAGAAGTTGGCCGTTGACAAATACCCAGCCGTTGTCATCTATTCGGCTAAAGTGCAGCACCGTTTTGTGTTCGGTCAGATCTTCCTGGGTGATAGGCAACGTGGCGCGGAATATAGCGCTGGAGTTCGGCAACTTAATCTGCGTAGCGCTAAGTGCATCTTTAGTTGTAAGGTCCTTCCAGCCGGAGGTCGAGACATTGGCTCCAATAAAAGGGGCATGCTTCGGATTGCGGGGTTGCTGCACCTCTTTCATTCGCCACGGATTGATGAATTTTCCGGCAATGTTACCGGGCACCAGGGAAATATCATAGATTCCGTAGAGCGCCTCCATGCCCATTCCGCCGTTGGGGTGGCCCCGGTTTTCGTACACCAACGTGGCGGTATGCTGACCTGTTTCCAGCAGCTTTCTTGACATGTACAGCGACGCTGCGCCGGAGCCGGGCTTGGCATAAAGTATTTCGCCATTGACTTTGGCGGTAGCGCCGTCGGAGTGATTCAACGTGGCGGCCAGCGCAACGGCCGAAATCTTCGGCGGCAGGGCATGGAGATTTAACTTTGCGCGGTAATAGCTGAAACCCGATACATACACGCCCAACTCCGCCAATGATTGATTCCGCTTGATTGCCCTCCAATGAGATGGTTCCGGATCAACTGCGGATTTAACCGACCCGATGGTCACACCCGACGGCAGATTTGTTGGGCGTTTCTGATCTTCCTGCGGTTCCGGCAGCCATTTCCCATCATCGGCTGCGGTGACTCCCACTGGCAGGAAGAGAATCTTGGACCCGAAGGGTTCCAGTTCATATTGAAATTCAACAGTGCCCAATCCCGCAATGGCCGCACGCGCTTTACCGCTGCGCCGGTGGCCATGCTGATCCGTGCGAATAAACAAATAGATGCTGCCATCCGGCGCTTTGCTCGCCGCCAGATAGACATCAGAAAATCCGGTTTTGGCCTTCACCGCAACGGCGTGCGATTGAGCCAGTGCCGGACCATGCTCCTTAAGCATGGCCGCGATCGCTTTAACGCGCAGGTACTTTGTTCCCACACCGCCGTTTTCTCTGATGGGGGCGCTGTAATCATAGGACGTGGCAATTCCGGCAGCGGGTCTTCCACCAAAATTAGTGCCGCCGAAGAGCATGTAATAATTAACCATGGTCACACCGTTCTGAATGCAGAAGAGTGTGAGGTTGTTGATCTGCGGTGGAATGAGATCAGAGCGATAATGGTCCACGTGCGTGCGCAAAGGCGGAACATCGCCGACGCCGCTAAACCAGCCGCCTTGCAGTTCCGCCGTCATTAGCGGGGCATCGCCTTGATGTTTCCGCATCCATTCAATGGAACCAAGAACCCCATCGACACCCCATCCCGGATAGAAATCCATGGTATCAAAGACCCGCCGGAGCAACGGATTTTCAGCATCCACCACACACTGGCCCCAGTTAATAAACAGGGGCACTTCTATGCCGTTTTTTAATGCGCCCGTGACCAGAGATTCAACATAAGTCTGCTTGACCGAATTAGAGAAAGGTGCGTAGTCGTATTCATTTTCGACTTGAAAAATCATCACGCCCGGTTCGCCGGGGCCTTTGCGGGTAATCTGATGTTTGGCGATGACCGGGCAGACGGCATTGTACCAGTGGCGGCTCCATGCCATAAAAATGGGATCATCGCTGCGCAACCATTCGCCTTGGTAATCCCGTGGCTTTTTGGTCATCAACCATTGCGGGAAGCCGCCGGTATCCCATTCGGCGCAAATATAGGGTCCGGGGCGAATGCTGACGTACAGCCCGAATTCCTGCGTGGCCATGGTCAGCCAATCATCCAGGTCGGTGAGGTCAATTTTGGAATAATCGTCCAGACCGGAGGGCATTTGGATTTCGTGCATATTCCACGCGACGTAGGTTTGCACGCAGTTAAATCCGGCTTCTTTGATTTTTGCGAATCGTTCGTGCCACAAGGGTTTGGCACAGCGGTAATAATGGAAGCAACCGCTATACATAAAAAAAGGTTTGTCGTCCAAAATCAGAGAGTGCCGGTCATAGCGGATGCGATGGGGTTGAAAAAACTGCCGAGGTGGAAACTTTTCGGAAGCGGCTGACGCGGTGAAATTTCCGCCGTTTAAGGCCGCCGCCGCTGAGACAACCGCCCCCAATTTAACAAAGTCTCGACGATCCAATTGAGGTATTTTTTTTTCCATGACGCGATGCCTTTCACTATATCGGTTCTTCGCCTGTGGCGGCGGATTACCTTTGCGTGGCGTACCGGCCTATACTATACAAGCGGTTATTAATTTGGCAATGATGTAACTCAATAATTATGTTTCACTTTTTGCCCTTCGTTATGCTATACTATCGCATGGGTTCATACGACTTGCTGGTTTGGTAATAAAGTTGTTTTTACCAGGTTGCCGCGGGTCAATAGCATGAGGCATTACATGGCAGCAAACACGAAGCTTCTCCGCCGCGAATTGCGCGATGGACGAACAGTGCATTTTCAATGGTATTACTCTACGGTTTTCGCGATTCTCCACGTACTGACCCTGGTGGCCTTTGTTCCGATGTTTATTCATGTGTCATCCATCGTGGTATTTTTTATCATGGCGTGGATTGCCGGTGGATTAGGCGTCACCTTGGGGTATCACCGTCTCTTGACCCACCGCAGTTTTGTTACTTATAAACCTATCGAATATATTCTCACCGTCTTTGCGTGCCTGTCCTGGCAGGGCGGTCCGATTCAGTGGGTTGGCACGCATCGTCTGCATCACAGGGAATCGGATGAACCGGGTGATCCGCATTCGCCACGCGATGGCTTTTCCTGGTCGCACATGTTGTGGATTATCCATTCTTCGCGTATTGGTGACGATCCCGCAAAACTTACCAAGGATATCCAGCGCGATCCGGTATTATGCTTCCTGGATCGATATTGGTATGTACCGCAGTTTTTTCTGGCGGCGATCTTATTTGCTCTCGGGTGGTTGTGGCTGGGAAATCCCATGGGAGGCGTCTCCTGGTTCCTCTGGGGCGTATGCGTACGAGTGGTGGTGATGTATCACGCAACATGGTTTGTTAATTCAGCCGCTCATACTTGGGGCTACCGCAATTTTGAGACTGCCGATGACTCGCGCAACAACTGGTGGGTCGCTTTAATGTCCTTTGGAGAGGGTTGGCACAACAACCACCACGCCCAACAGCGCTCGGCGGCCCATGGGATGCGCTGGTATGAAATTGATATCACCTATGTCACGATTCTTTTGATGCGGGCTTGCGGTTTGGCTTGGAAAGTGGTTAAGCCCCAGCGACCTGGTTCATCGTAAAAGCGAGCATGTTTTTCATGATTTACGTGATATCAGGCCGGATATCTGACGGACACGTCCTTAGCCCGTCCTATAATTAATTTTATAAATTCTGCATTAGGCTTTCCGGTACGGCAGGGCGCATCGGTTATAATCGACCTCTGTGACTGGAGGTTTCGAGTGACCGCAAATCCCTACCATATTGGCGACCGCGTATACGCCCCATGGCAGAATGAACGGCTGTTTCCTGCGCGGGTCACCTTCCTTTCCAATGGTACTGCCTATTTCACGTATGTAGATGGTGAGACTGGCCGGATGCCCGCACGGCGCCTGCAACCGTCGAATAAAATCGTGGTCATTGAATCGGTTTCTCGAAAGCCGACGGAAAAGCATTGGTCGGAAGGGCGGTTGTTGGGGGAATTTCTCCGCATGATCGGAGCTAAGCCTTTATATTCGTTCATTCGCACCAAATTGGAACTTGGCCATTTTTTAAAGCTGGCACGCATGTCCAGCAGTCGGCATATTCATTTTTCCATGCACGGGCTTAAGCGTAAGCTGGTTCTGCAATTGGAAGATGTCGACATTGATGAACTTATAACATTGGCCGGCGACCTAACGGGAAAAATCATCTTTTCTTCCAGTTGCCTGACAGGAAATGAGGCTTTTGCTGAAGCTTTCGTACGCGGTACGGGCGCGGCAGCTTTTATCAGTCCGCGCCGCGAAATACGCTGGGCTGATGCGGCGCTGGTGAGCCAATTATTTTATAAAAAAATGCTCTGCGATGGTGTAAGCCCGTATGTGGCATTCCGGTTTGTCCGCAAAATGTACCCGCGCCATGCCGATCTTCAGTTCTTCAAGGGGCAATAGGTCCTTTAGTGTTTGTACGCGTATGGGGATTCCGGATAATCCTTTTTCAATCGTGCCAGGAGAAGTTCAGCGCGAGTGGTCTTCCCTGCACTTTTGTACGCTTCACTGGCACGGTACAGCAGCTTTGCGGCATAAAATGACTTTGGCTCACTATTAACATACTGCACGGCAATCTGTGCGGCGTTAAGAAAACGATCCTGCGCCATCATCAGCTTGACGCGCAGCAACCGCGTATAGCCTTTGATAATCGCCCGCGGGAACTGCAGTTCCCATTGGTCCAGCAAATGATCGGCCGTACGGTAATGATGGCTGTCAATATAACTTTCCACGTTACGCGCCAGCACGCCCTGCCGGATCTCTTGGGCGCTATAAGCCATGCTTGTCACATCACCGGCCTGTTTTACATATTTGGTTGCTGCCGCACCATTTCCGTTGGCAATCGAGGCATACGCCAAGGCCGTATAAATATCGTGCGCGGCCGGCTTGGGTAAAGGGCCGTGATCGGCCTTCCAATTTTGCAGACTCTGGAGCACCTGTGGTGCCGTGCCGGAATAATTGCACGCGGTCACAGCGTAATGCAGCAGCAGATGGGCCTGCGTCATAGCGTCTATATGCTTTCGCGATGCCAATAAATAAATATTCCCCGCCTGTCGAAAGTTGCCTTTTCGCAGTTCCCGGCGAACCAGCATATCCGCGGTGTTTACCACGGACTGCGGATTTTGCGCGTCGGTTGAAATCGCCCAGGCCAATCCCCATGCCCGCAGGCCCCGCAGATTTTTGTAATGGTGATAAAACATAACGCCGCGGTAAAGTTGCCTCCCGGAAAGTGTTTTCAGATTATAGTTATCAATAATATCCGCCACCACGCCTGCCGGATCCACCGGCGGATAGGGAAATTTGGAGAACATCTCGGTGCGTACCAATATCCGCCGCTTTGCGACAAACGTGTTGCCCGCCTGCGTTACCGATATGCCGACGGTGTAAACACCGGGCGCTAAAAACTCATGATCCACCTGCAGGCCGTGTGCGGTTTGCCCGTCGGAAAAGGTCCAGGTCACCCTTGGCGAAAATGTGGCAGGCACCCGGGCGGAAAAGGTGTAACGCTGAAGATAATTATCGGGTGGAACAAATAATTGTGACTGCGGTTTAATTGAAAAATCCGCCGCATAACCGCCGCCGACTTTTTCCAGCGGCCCGACCGCCGCCTGATTTGCCGGCGCGAACGCCGCCGGTGGAATCGGCGCGTATTGCGCCGAGCCGGGCGGCTTCCAATCCACGGATATTCCCGCCAGCCACCACAAGTGCAATTCCCCTACGGTCATGGGGTACCAGCCCGGTTTAAGATAAAGGGTGCGTTTAAAACGAACGCGGCCCATCATGCCGCCCGGCCGGGTTTTGGTCAGCAGATTTTTCCCGTTAAGATTCAAAAACCCCACATCCGAAACATCAAAGGCAAACGTATAGCTTCCGGCACTGGTGATATGCAGGTTGGCCCGGTACAGCATCATATCCTGTCGATTCCAACCGGTGGGGTCATAACCCATGAACATTTCGGGGACGAACATAGAGGAAAAACATGTGGTGCGATGGAAAAGCCGCCGCATTTGTCGCCAATTTCGCCGTGGGCCTGGCACCAGCGGATATACCCGTAAAAATATTCCGCGGTCGATTTTCAGTACCGGAGGCGCTATTCCGGGATGCTTGTTGCCCCACCAGACAAAATATTCCCCCGCCGCCGGCTCCTGAAACGCCAGGCGCACCAGATCATCTTTCTTCGATACGCGCAAGATGCGCATGGGCAATATCGTTCCCGTGTCTGTCGTTACGCGTAAATCCCGTCCATCCGGTAGTCGAGCACTATTGGTGTAGAACTGCGCCCAAGCCAGATTTTTGCCCGGCGCTGAGGTGGGAAATAAATTCGCGCGTAATGAACGCCGGTAGGCCCATCCCGAACCCAGCGTAGCACCGCGCGAAATTCCCGGTGCGATACATAACGCCACGATAAGAGCCATCCGGATTTGCTTATAGTTCAAATTCAGGCCTTGCCTTTCTGTTACCAGCGCGGAAATTTCATCGCCTTTAATCATCGGCAACCTCCTGATGCCAAACGAATCAGCGGGGCAAATGATTCAGTCCTGCGGCGTATAGCTTATCGCACCGCTGCGGCAATATCATCCATGACATCCTGCTGGGTGTAAATATCCCGCAAAATTGCCGGCACTGCCGGATGCTTCGGCGATAAAATGGCCAGATAGGGTATCGCGCGACCGCCAAGTTTCAGCCAGAACGCTTTGGGAATGGTTTGGTCAATGTCCGCACTGAATAATACCGCATGGGCTTGTTTGAATTTCTGCCGCACGGCGTTCGCATCCAGGACCGTCGCTTTAACAAAGCGGCAGTTAATGCACCAGGGCGCGGTAAAATCCACCACCACCGGATGGCCTGATTTTAATGCGGTATTCATCGCTTTCCAGTTGAATTCCTGCCACTGATTTACCGCAAACGTTGCCGTATGGCCTGCCGGGGCATCGGCAATCCTTGCGTTTTTGGTCGCATGAATTCCACCCGCCCATATCAGGTACGATCCTCCGGCCAGAACGCCGCCGAATACAAAACCCAGGCGAATAGCCCAGATTTTTACCGCCGACATATTAATATCCGGTATTTTTCCCCACCCCCAGCAGACAATCGCCAGAATCATCGCCAGCATAAAACCGGCGGTAATTTGCGAACGGTTTTCCGTGCTTAACAAAAGATAAACCGCCACCGCCACCATTACCAGCCCCAACGCTTCTTTTACAATTTCCGACCACCGCCCGGCACGCGGTACGTGACTAAGCCATGATGGAAATGCCGCCAGCAGCACATACGGCCACGCCATGCCTACGCCGATGAGCACAAAAAATAGCACGATAATGCCCGTCGGCTGCACCAAGGCCCATGTCAGCATGACCCCCAGAAATGGAGCGCTGCAGGGCGTGGCCAGGAGCGTGGCTAACAGGCCCATGCCAAACGCTCCGGCTAATCCGCCCCGGTTGCTTTCAACGGCGTATAACGCGTTGGGCGCTTGAATGGTCCATACGCCCAGCATGGATAGCGCCAGGGCCAGAACGATTAACGCTATGGCGATTAAAAATGCGGGGTGCTGATATTGCATGCCATACGTCAGTGTCTGTCCGCTGGCCGCCCGGTACGCACCCATGACGATGGCAAGAATTAAAAACAGAGAAATAATCCCCGCTGAAAATACCAGCGCATGAATGATCGCCATTTTCCTTGAGCCATGCGCCTGCTGCACCATGGCCAGAACCTTCAACGGGATTACCGGAAGGACACACGGCATGACATTGAGAATCAATCCGCCAAGCAAGGCGAATAATATCAATCGCCACAGCGGCTCATGGATTGTTTTAATTCGATAATGCAATGCGTTGATTGCCGCAAGGGTAGCCTGCGAACTGGATTGTGACGGTGCGACCGATTTCGCCGGGGCCAGCGGGTTATGAATTTGGCCGACATGCTTGGATTCAGCGGAACCGCTCACGCCGCCTGATGGCAGTTGCCCACCGGATATCGTAACGACAGTTGAAAGTTTCAGAGTTTGCGGGGGCAGGCAGGACTGGGCATCGCACGCCTGAAATGTAAATGCCGCGTTGATAGTGTGGCGTCCATTTGTTGCCTGGGTAGAAGCCATGAAGGGAACATGGATGACAAATTGCCCCTCATATACCAGGAGTTTGCCAAAGCTGGTGATTTGCGCTGAAGCCGGAATTGTCCGGGCTTTAGGAAAACGAACCTTGCCAAAATGAAATCCCTGAACCGGAGAAATGGTAACTGCCGCCGGCACAAGAAATTTATCCAGGGGATGGTGGCTTTGCAGGTGGTAGCCTGGTTTGACCGTGCAGGAAATGGTCAAAATGCCTTTTCCCGGCACCGGCAGCGCGCCGGGTGTTGCCTGAATCGCCGCCTTCACAATGCGCGGTGATAGAAAGGCCAACCCCGCCACCTGCGCCCGCGCGGATATGGCACCGAGTATCAAAAACAGTGACGCAATTACGGTTAGCGCCAGAATCGCTGGCTGCTCGGTGGATTTCCCGGAAGAACGGCGCATGATTTACCTTTGTTAAAACACGGTATTTTCCGCCTGGGGAACCGGTCCGTGTACGAGAAGTTCAGATCACCTTAATTGGGATCCACCTTTGCTTGGTCCTTCGACTTTTCCGGCATTTCACCCACGATAAAACTCAACGTCGTAATACTGAAGTCCGCCGGCTCACCGCGAATAAGCCACAGCAACGGAGCGCCGGATATTTTGGCGGCCAAATCCAACACTTCCACCGGCGGTACGCGACCTTTTTCATAATAATTATAGGTGGATGGGGATAGACCCAGTAAAAATGCAAAGCGTGACTGTCCGCGCCGGCCGCAGACCTGCGTGCGAACTTGTTTGAGTCGTTCACAGATCAACGCATAATTTCCACTTAGACCTGTTTGAGGCATCAGCACATTCATGGCTAACTCCTTTTTTATCGTCCGCTTCGATCGTGCGGAATAACTTTGCCCCGACCGCATTCCCGGCAATTGCCGGAGCTGGCCGGATTGTTCAAACACATAGATAACGTTCCCATCCGTACGCGTGGCCCGGGCGAAGCCCCGGATCATCGCGCTGCTTTGTTATCCCAAGTTCTTCCGTGAACGCGGAACCATTCGGCCGAATGCCGAAGTGAGATCTGCCCCAACCGCCTGGACGCCCATTGGGTCTTACGGCTAACTGTGAACTAACTTTATCAGTCGATCCGTATGTTCCTGTACCCATTTTACTTTCCTCTCAATCATTTTCAAGAATCCGAATCCCTCAATACGGCCAAACGATCCTGTGGCAGCAATGTGGAACGCGCTCTCGGCGACCATCGCCTCGACCATCAGCCAAGGCACCGCCTGTAATTCCGCCACACTAATCATATCCACCGAATCATACCCGTACATAAATTTTTCAAAACGAGCCTCATCGACGTGATCCGGCCAAGTTGCGGGGTCATCGCCTCCGCCAATAATTGAAAATTGCAGCACGCCGTTGGCCAAGTCCACAATCCGCTGCTGCATGCGGGCGGAATCATAATCAATGACCGCTACCACCTTCTGATTTCTAAAGAGCATATTTCCCGGATGCCAGTCACAATGCACAATTTGCAGCGGCCAGTCCATCAGTCCGATTTCATTGACTTTGGCCGCCGCCTCCACATACGCCTTATGCAATATTTCCAAGGTGTCTGTTACCACCGCTGTGCCGCCATACGATTGCTTGTTACGGCTCATGGTGTCGGGAATCTGATCGATGCTGCTGCCGATATGCTTGGAGTTGTGATAACTCCCCGTCGGCGGCTCATATTCCGGCGTGTAATTGCGCAGAAGCTTGTGGTAAAGTGCCAGAATGCGTCCGGAATCCTGCGTGGCCTCCGGCGAATTGTCATATCCAGTTCCGCGAATATATTCAAAAAGCTCATATATTGCGCCGGAAAGCTGCAACATCGAATTATTATCACGCTTGGTGCCGATCAAATGGGGCAGCGGGAACTGCTTTTCCGCCAGGTACAATTGAATCGCATGACAAAATGCCACCTTAAACGGATCATCTTTGCCGCGCGCCCGGCGTTTGAGCAGGTAATCTCCCTTTTCCGAGCGAATCAGCAATTTCGGAGCTTTACGGGACCCGCGGGCGTACTCTTTCAGGGTGGTAATAACGCCAATATCGTAGTGGCTCAGCACCACAGCGAGTTCTTCAATTCCAAATTTTTCTCGTTCGCTCATGAATTTCACCGCAAAAGCAACACGCGGTTTCTCGATTATGATACTAGTCATACCTATCTATATGTCAAATGACGGCCTATAAAAACCACGAAAAAGCCGTGACAATGGCTTTTAGGCCCCGCTATTTGCCGGATTAATGAATTTTCCCCACTAATCCCCGACCATTGGCCGTCCGATGACCGCAACGCCCAATTCATCGGCCAGTTTCAACAGTTCCGACTTCTCAAGCATAATAGTTCTCCCGGTTTCCACCACCACCGCCGCGGCACCGAATTTCTTCAGGCGTTCAATCGTAGCAGGGCCAATGGTGGGCACGTCAAATCGAATATCCTGATTCGGGTTACTGGCCTTGCACAGCACCCATCCGCCGCGCTTGCACAATGTCCCGGTGCGCTCAATCATGCGATCCGTGCCTTCGACGGCCTCTACCGCGATGATTTCCCGATCCTTGCAGGCCAGGCTCTGACCTATTAAAAGCATGTTGACTTGCCGCAGCAACGGCCAGGCAAAGTCGATATCGGCCATAACGCCCGCGTTGGGCCGGCAGCGCGTCCATTATTTCCACTCCACCGCTGGCCAGTTCATCGGCCACAGCACGCAGCAATCGATCGGATCGCTTGTCATGCCGCAGCCGCACCAGCCAAAGCCGCGCCGTACGCCAGTCGGGCATATACCGTAACATGTGAAAGCGATCATACATTCTTTCCTTGGCGACTCTGCCAACCATTACCGTCCGCCGGGCACCGTGTCGGCGCAATACGCGAATCCATTGATTCAGGCGAATTAATCCAACCCGATGAAAAACGTCACACTGCGCGGTAAGTTCCTCCTCGCGGCTTTGTCCGGAGAGGCCCAGGCAAATTACCGGGTGACCCGCCGCTTTAAGCCCGCGGGCTACCGCCAGCGGCAAGGTGCCTTGTCCCGCGATCAATCCGATGGGTTCCCCTTCACCCAACGCCATAGTCCGGTCCCTTCTGCTTAATTCGCGCTTCCACGGAACGGGCGTGCGCGTCAAAGCCCTCCGTCCGGGCAAAATCGCAAATAGCCCCGCCAAGTGTCTGTAAAGCGCCGGCATCCAACTCTACGATGCTTATGCGTTTGCGGAAACTTTCGGCTGACAGGCCACTGAAAAACCGCCCTGTCCCCGAAGTGGGTAACACATGCGATGGTCCCGCCAGATAGTCTCCGGCGGCCACCGGCGTATAGGCTCCGATAAATATCGCGCCGGCGTGATGAATTTTGGCCGCATCTCGGCGCGACTGTCGCGTGGTGATCTGCAGATGTTCCGGAGCGAATTCATTGACGAGCCTAATGGCTGATTCCATATCCGCTGTTACGATTAAAGCGCTGGCATATTCCAGCGCTTTGGTGGTTAATTCCCGGCGGGGAAGTAACGCCAACTGCGATTTCAGTTCAAGTTCTACGCTCTGGGCCAGATTCAGACTCGGCGTAATCAGCAGGCAACTGCCAGGCGCGTGTTCGGCCTGCGCCAGTAACTCAGCTGCTACTACACCCGGGGCCGCCGAATCATCCGCCAAAACGATGACTTCACTGGGGCCGGCAAAGCTGTCAATATCCACTATGCCAAAGAGTTCTTTTTTGGCCAGTTGGACGTAGCTGTTGCCCGGGCCGACGATTTTATCGACGGCCGGAATGGTTTGCGTGCCAAATGCCATCGCCGCCACCGCTTGCGGGCCGCCCATGGCGTAGATCTCGCGCACGCCCAGGAGCGCTGCGGCCACCAAGACTGCCGGTGCCACCTGCCCGCCGCGCATGGGGCTGGCGATACAAATACTTTCCACACCCGCCACCTGGGCCGGCACCACAGTCATGACCACTGTGGATGGATACGCCCCGGCCCCGCCCGGAACATAAACGCCTACCCGTTTCAGCGGCTCATACCGCATTGCCAGCATGGCCGCGTCACTATCAGTTCCCGAAGGTCTGATGGGGGCCGGCACCGGTGGCAGCATGGCTTGCTGATACCGCCGGACATTGGTGATGGAAATATCCAGAGCCGTTAGAAATTTTTCATCGGCCTTTTTTACCGCGGCGTCTATTTGCTCCTGCGGTACCCGGAGGTGCTGTAGTGTATATTCCGGATAGTCAAAGCGGCGGGTGTACTGCACCACGGCGTCGTCACCGGCGCGGCGGACATCGGCAATAATTCGCTGCACCTGTATGGTCAAATTTTCGCCCTGGGCCTCCAAGGCGGACAGCAGCAGGGGGGCCAGCGATAATCGCGACTTAATCCGGGAAATATGTTCTTGTCCGTCCGGGTGATCCGCCCGGAGAATCGGAATTACCTGCATGAGATATTACACTCCAATTTATCGCCACTGATTATAGCGTTTTTGCCGATAATCGGCAGATCTGAATTTCTCACCCTTATTTAGAACCCGGCTTACGGCCGTCTTGGGCCTTAGTCAACTGCCACTTGGCGCTGATCGTAATGGCATTGGAGGAACGAATAATGCCCAGCATGGTCGTCGGCGGCGTAACGGCAAAATCGCGCATCTTCAACTTGACCCGCGTTTGCACCGTCACGTTTCCGCCACGATGTGGAGTAACCAGCAACTTTAGAGATTCCTTTCGCATAATTCCATTAATTTTCAATAATCCAACAGCGTGGAAGATATACGTCCCGGACTTTGTGGGCTTCGCGTTTTGCGGTTTCGCGTGCGTTAAAATAAACGTGATGTGCGGGTGCTGCCGACGATGCAGGGCGTGCATGATGGTATCGGTCATCCCGCTTCCATCGCTGCCCTTCAGCGTGGAAACGGGAATGGCCACATGCAGCAAGTCCATGGCCACACCTTTTCCGGATGCCATAGGCCCGCTTAGTATCATCTTTCCCGTAAGCGTTGAGCTTCTTACCGACCAGTTGTGCAACGTAGAATGGCCGCGCACCACTACTGTGCTGCCTCCTGCCGAATGATAGGTTATGGCCGTTGCGGCAACCGCTGCCGTTAGTGCGTTGGAAGAAATCACCAAACCCAGCATCAACGCCATAATGGACAAGGTGTTTGGTAAACTCCGTCGATAATAGTACGCCCGCATAAATAGTCCCCGCATCATCAGCTCTGCGCCACACAGTGCCGCTGAGGCTATTATCAAATATTGAACAAACTTATTCAAATGCTTGCGATCCGCGGATTCGACCGCCCTTGCAATATTTCCGCCCCGCAGAGGCTCGCGGGAAAAACTCACAAAGTTTCCGGCGGAAAAACACACCGTTGGACGTTCAACCGCCGCATGGCCCCTGGCTTAACGCGGAAGAATTGAGTGACTGCGGATTGCGGTTTAATAACGGGACTCTTTGCAGCCCGTCGCGATCGGTGCTACTGCGCAAATCTTTGTGGTAAAAAAAAAGCCCCGCACGGCGGGAGCTGTGCGGGGCTGGGGAATTATATCGTTGCTGGGCAACCGCGATCTGTCGGGTTGTGCTTTGCGTCAATAATTCGCGGCGTTAAAGCATTACTGAAAATTATCGCGAAACGCGCTTGCGGGGCATCAGTAATAAGCCGCCGGCGGCCAGCACAATGAATGCCAATGTCGCCGGTTCCGGCACGGCCGCTGGATCATTAATAAAGCCGATGCCTGCCGGGCCGCCCAAGCCGGTAACGATGGGTGTAAGCACGCCGGTGCTGAAATTCAGCATATCCAGACTGTGGTTGGTTTTATCGGAAGAATAAGCTTGATTCAACGTAAAGCCGTTGTTGGCGGTCAAGGCATAAACCACGTTATTTTTCACATCGGAAAATAAAAGTGTTCCGTGCGCGGCGGTCGCAAAACCTGTGTCGTCGGTGTTGACCGGGTTACCGGAGGCATCCGTCAAATTCAACACCGAAATGCTCTGCGTTGCACCCGGGTTGGTAACTTCGGTTAATTGCGCACCGCTTTCATTGGACAAAAGCAGACTGCCCGTGGGAGTAAGGTTCAGAGAATCCGGATCAAAAACATTCATCTGCGCGGTCTGACCGGTCACGGCATTGGTCGCCATGTCATTACCCCAGACCAGACCCATCGCTGTGGCTGTGGCAGGATAAGAATTTGGATTGGCGGTGACCTGATAGATGACAGGATGGCTATTGACCTGCCCGGGGCCGTCGCCGCCATTATCCGGATTTGAGCCTGAAGCATAGAGATTTCCATTGATAAATTGCAGGCCGTCAAACCCGCCGCCGTGCACGGATGGGTTGGGATAACCATAACGCATCTGACTGCCGGTGGCGGTGTTGATAACGGTCAACGCGGAGTTGCCGTCTTCATTTTCATCGGTGTACAGCAGGCCGTTATTGCCCATGGCCATGCCTTCCACGTGCCCGGTTACATTAAAGTGGTTAACCAACTGCCCGGTCAGGGTGTATTGTGCCACAACGCTTTGGCCACCGTCGCTGCCGTCGAACATGACGTTGTTGCCCCATCCGATAAACACACTGTTACCGGAAACGGTAATGTCGTCGGGGGCGCTGACAACCTGCGAAGCGCCCGGGATAATTCCCTGATTCAATCCCGCGACCGTAAAGGGGGACGCAAAGGTAGTCAGTGAATATCCGGCTGCCACGGTTGGGCTGGCGTTTGCATGGGCCGCGACCAGAGCCAGGGTGGCGGTGCAGGCCGCCGCTAAGGCCAGGGCCTTGCCGGCGCATATTTTGGAAGTGGGTGTACGCATGATAAGTTCCTCCGAGAGAGATAAAAATTGGATCACAGCAACATCGCGTGATCTCTGAAAATCAGGTTATGGGAACCGTATTTGTGTAATATGAAAGAAATAAAAATTTTGCGTAAGGATGGAAGCGATATGGGTTGCTTTTTGCCGCGATAGTTTTGATGATAGTGGATGCGAGAGTGACTTGTTTGGAGAATCAGACCATGGAACAGGCCATTATTGATGAATATCTGCGGCAGGCGTCGGTATTTCCGGCGACCATTAAAGGATTAAGCGCGGCGGAACTTAACGCCCATCCGATACCTCATACCTGGAGTATCCGGCAGATTGTCCTGCATGTCATGGACAGTGATTTAATTGCATCGGACCGTATGAAACGTGTTATTGCGGAAGACAATCCCACACTCATCGGATTTGATGAAAGCGCTTTCGCTTCGAATTTGTTTTATGACCACCTTGACGCGGCCATGGCCGCTGAAGTATTTGCTAAAAATCGTCTCCTGACCGCCGCAATTCTCAATCGCCTTCCCGCCGCAGCATTTCTGCTCGCCGGTACGCACAATCAGCGCGGGCGAGTTACGTTGGAAGAGCTGGTGAAACTGTATGTGCAGCACTTTGATCACCACATGAAATTTCTCAAGCATAAACGGCAATTGCTCGGCAAGCCTCTTTAAGGCTGCTCGGACAGCGTTACGCCGGTATATCAAGATTTGTACATGCCTGCACGATAAAACGCTCCATGTTGCGTTGCGGATCGCCCAGGCTGGTTTTGGCCGCCATATCCGCTGCCAGCAAAGCGGCGCTGACCCGACGGCTACCTTCGATTCCCCAACGGCGGGCGGAAGCCATAACGGCGCTGGCGCGTGGGGCCGGCCAGAGTTTCAGTTCCTTGATAATCTGATTATCACTTAATCGCCGATCCAGCATTTCCCGGGCGCGCAATACCTGTCCCATCCAGAAAAATATGGCACCCACCAGCGTGAATCCGATCCGGGCATCCATCTGCCATAGTTCTGTATGGCGCGCTAATGCTTCCTTGGCGTTCCCCGCAGCCAGGGCGTCAATAAGACTCCATACGACCTGTTCATGTTGAAACCCCACCAATTCATCGACCATCGCGGTGGTAATCGCGGTTTGTTTATCCGCGAATAACGCCAATTTTGCCAATTCACTTTCCAGGCGTCCCAAATCCGTGCCCACCAGTTCCGCCAGACGTATGGCCGCCTGGGCGTCGATGGTTTTTGCAAACTCTGTCCGCGCGTGCTGTGTCAGCCATCGAGGAACTTCATCTTCCTTCATCGGCTGGCATAGGATCACGGCACCTTGTTTATCCAGAAATTTGTGCAGGCGCGTTGTTTTAACCCAGTTATCGCAAATCAGTACCAGCGTGGCGTTGTCACTGGGAGCCTGGGCATAGCGCAAAATCAGATCGCGCGCTGCCGAACCGCCGGAAGCCGCCAACTCTTCGGCTTGATCTTCATCAGGCTCACTTTGCGGTTCAGGATTGTTGCCGCCGCGGCCCTTAAGCAGCATATCCGCCGGCTCAAGCACGACCAACTTGCGGCTGGAAAACATGCCAAAGGTCCGGCATTCATCCAGTAATGCTGTAACGGACACATTGGTTTCCATACGAATGTATCCCGCGTCCATGGAAGACTCATCCAGAGCCGCCCGCCGTATTCGCCCCAGCCACTGGCGGCGCAAGTACGCTTCACTTCCCGCCAGCACCATGACCGGATGTATCTGAATTTTAGATTCGCTGACCTTCGCTGCCATGATAGTATGTTACGTGGGGATACCATAAATGCCAACACGCTTTATACGCTCCATGTTGTGTTGTATCTGATCCGCCGTGCGGCGCAAATGGTGCGCGACTGAGTGCAGTGAAAGTCCTATGATCACGGTATTATTTTGCTTAATAATCGGCCGTGCCCCCCTTGTCCGTCAAATAACCTGCCGGCTCCGGATGTGGTAATGCGCGGACGAAATACAACCTGCAATTTGCGATCTCCAGGTGCCGGGATTATGCTTCCAACGTGTAAAAGGAAAATTTGAAAAGCCACGGCCATCGATCCCCAAAGTTCAGGGCCTTGGGAAATGGGCAGGAGACACGCATTGCAGGTTAATGGTGAGCAACTCCAAGAGGTGTTGAAGCTTTACGATGCGGGGCAATACCTTCAGGCTTATGAGAAGGGATGCGGCCTGGCACCCTTGCCGCAATGGAAAGGCGTTGCGGGGCGGATCATGGCGGGCCGGCTGGCGGGAAATCTGGGTGGGGGGAAGATGGGAATAGTCTTGCACTATTTAGCCTATCGCGAACATCCCGATGAACCGGAGGCCTGGTATTATTATGCGTTTGTGATTTTAGGTTGGCGCGGCCCCCTGGAAGCGTGGCAATTTCTTAGCGACCATTCGATGCCCCATAGTGCGTCACTGGAATTGCAGGCACATTGGTACGCCATAAAAGCTCGAATTCTGGGAACTATGCGCGACTTTAAAGGCGCACACCGCATGCTGGCCGCCGCTGAAGAGATACATCCGGATGATGCGTGGCTCGCCGTGGAGCATAGCGGCGTACTGGAGCGGGAGGATCGCTATGATGAGGCTCTGTCTGTAATCATGCGGGGATTGGAGATTCGTCCATGGTACCGGCCCGCGGTGCAGTCCGCAGCCCATTTGATGCAATTATTGGATCAGGAAGATCAGTCGCTGGAGCTATTGCGACAGGCAACGGTGCGAAATCAAAGTATGGCCCTGGTATTGCAATTGGCCGCCTTGCAAACTGAAATGCGCCACTATCCGGAAGCTCGGTTGAACTATTCTCGGGCCATTGAATTGTCCCCGCTGATGGACAGACGACTACGTGACTGGCTTTATGGAATGCAGTCGGACGCCGCCTATTTTTGCGCCGATTATTCCGCCGCCGTCGATCTGGCGGAAAAATCTAAAAATCATTTCTATCAGAAAATTGCAGTTAAATTAAAAGCCGCTGAGAAAGACGGCAAGCGGGTCATGTTGCCGGTGGGTTTTGTAAGGCAACATCACCTGACCTGCGGACCGGCGGTGGTGGCCTGCCTCGGGCGATTCTGGCAAAGGCCGGTGGATCAGCAGACGCTGGCAAAAGAAATCTGTTACGACGGCACGCCCAATCACGCACTGCGGCAATGGGCCAATGAGCACGGTTGGCTGGTACGCGAATTTCGCGTGACATGGCAGGCCGCCAAGTCGCTTATTGACCGGGGCATACCCTTTGCGCTCTCGACGGTGGAGCCGGGCAACGCTCATCTGCAGGCCGTTATCGGATACGACGATCTGCGCGGAACATTGATAATTCGAGATCCCTATATTCGTCCGGTGGTCGAATTTGTCTCGGAGATCACGCTGGAACGCTACGCCTCTACCGGGCCGCTGGGAATTGTACTGGTCCCGGAGGAGAAAAAGCAGCTTCTGGATCAAGTCAGCTTGTGCGACGAATCGCTTTACGATCAGCTTCACGCCCTGAACGCCGCATTACACCGACATGACCGTGATGCCGCCTGTGCGGCCTGTGCCAACCTTCGCGCCGCGGCACCGGAACACCGCCTGACGCTTACGGCCCAACAGGCTATTGCCGCGTACGATGCCGATCCCGTGGGGCTGCTTGATTGTTATGAGAAACTTCTTGCCCTGTTTCCGGCGGATTCCGGACTGTTGATCGCGAAGCTGCAATGCCTGAAGACTTTGGCGCGTCGGGATCAACGCATCGACATGCTTGGAAAAATATGCGACTCTTCAACCGCGCATCCGATATTCCTGGAGATGTATGCAAAGGAGTTGATGCACGACGCGCGGCAACACACCGCGGCCCGCCGGATGTTGCGCCGGGTCATTCGAGCAATGCCGCTGGCCGCCAATGCCTATTCGGATTTGGCCTCCATATTCTGGGAGCAGCGCCGCTTTGAGGGGTCGCTGGAGCTTTATCGGTTCGCGTGCTGCCTCGACGATAAAAATGAGGACTTTGCGCGTTCTTATTTTGTTGCTTGTCGGCACTTTAAGCAGGAATCCGACGTGCTGGAAATGCTCAGGGAGCGATTTAAGCAATTCGGTGCCACGACCGGGCGGCCGGCGGAAATGCTGTTTTGGGCCTTGGACGCATTGGATCGCACCACTGAGGCTTTCGCCCTGCTGGATGAGGCCCTTGGCTTACGCCCTGAAGATGGATCGCTGTTGCTGCTGGCCGCCGACAACAATGCCCGCCACGGCCGATTAACCCAGGCGGATGCCTGCATGGCACGAGCCAAAGGGCTTTGTGCGGAACGTGAATGGTTGCGGGTAGCAGCGGATATGGTGCTCTACAAAGGTGACCCGCGCGAGGCTCTGGGACTGTGGCAAAAAATTGTCGACGCCGAACCCCTGGCGATGGACGCTCTGCGCAGGGTGACGGAATTGTTGGCACAAAGCGTCGGCACCCAGGCTGCCGAGTCCTATCTGGATGCCCATTGCGCCCGGTTTCCGCACCACTATCCTCTTCTGCAGTTGCGGGTCATCTGGTTCCGGGATCAACTGCCGCGCCGTTATGAAGCGGCGGTTCGGCAATTAATACAGTTGCATCCGCAGGACGGCTGGTCGCGTCGGGAACTGGTGGCGGCCCTGTTGGCTTTGCAGCAGTTTGACCAGGCTGCCGCCGAGGTGGAAATGGCCCTGACGTTGGAGCCTAACAATCCCGCGGGCCATTACTATTCCGGGTTAGTGGCTTTACGGCGCGGAAATCCGTCCGAGGCGGTGGCCGCGTTCAAGCGGGCGATCACCCTGTCGGTCGACTACACCCCGGCCATCCATGAGTTGCTGGCCAGTGAAAATTCTCCGGCCCAACGGAAGGCCGCTCTGGCGTTTGTACACGCCGAGATTGTCCGCCAGACGATTTTTGGCGAATGCCTGACGGCGTATCGCGAGCAGGCCGCGCAAATACTTGATGCCGATGAGGTGCTTGCTTCCCTTCAGGCCGCACTGCGGGCATGACCGGATTTATGGCAAGCCTGGTCCGGTGTAACATTGCAACTCACGCAGATGGGAAAACTTGACGATGCCCGACGCCATGGCTGTGCCGCTGTGGAAAAGTTCAGCCTGTTGTCCGCGCTGTGGCTGGATTTGGCCGGGGTGTATCGGGCGATGGCGGATGCGGATCGTGAGCAAAGCGCCTTGCG
>DAHVEJ010000300.1 GCA_027313145.1 Phycisphaerales bacterium
AAGTTCAACGCGACCATCATGCGCAATATTCGGCGGACATGCTGATTAATATTTGACATCTGGAGCTTGCCGGATTTAAGCAAGGGCGGAATGGTGAGCATGTTATAAAAAATCGGGCGGTGCATTTCCAAATCCATCCCCGCTTTTAGAGGCCCCAGCGTGGCGTGCGACGCTCCCCAATCCGACATCAAGACCCCCTTAAAACCCCAGTGCTTGCGAAGCACATCGGTCAGCAGGAACTTGCTGGCGGTGCAATATTCACCATTGACTTGATCATACGCCGCCATGATTGACCAGACATCTCCCTGCCGCACGGCCGCGCGGAACGGCGGCAGGTAAATTTCCTCCAAGGCTCGCTTACTTATAATTTCATTTATATCGATGCGATCCGTTTCCTGTTCATTGGCTACGTAATGTTTGGCGCATGCGGCAACTCCCTGCGATTGCACACCTCTGATCCAAGGTACCGCCATCTGTCCAGAGAGATACGGATCTTCACCCAGGTATTCGAAATTTCGTCCATTTTGCGGCTCGCGGACAATATTAACGCCGGGACCGAAGATGACATGCACGCCGCGTGCCCGGCAATCGCTGCCAATCTGCCGACCTTCTAAAAATGCCAGTTTTCGATTCCATGTGGACGCCAAAGCCGCGGATGCCGGATAAGCGGTTGACGCCCCAAAACGGCGAACACCCAAGGATGCGTCACTCATGACCAACGTTGGAATGTGCAGACGCTCGACACCTGGAACGTCCAGGATGTTCTCAAACGCCATCATGCGGACTTTTTCGCGGAGGGTCATCTGCTTGAGCAGTGCATTGGCCTTGGCATCAACTTGCTTGGCGGAAAGCTTAACGGGAATGTATTCACCGGCCTGAGCCGTACACGCCGCACTGGCCGCCACAAACAGGCACGCCACGGCACCGTGCATGAACTGCCGCAGATTTTCGGGACTATATTTACCGGCAGTAATTCTAAGCTTTTTACGCAACATTATGGCACTCCTGAAGCGGGGGTTCAACAACGACCTCAAATCGCGGGGTAGTGGCGTTCTCGCCCGCGTGAGCCATAATATGACCGAGAATCGGTAAAAATTCAAATGCAACTGTTTCCGCACCGTTTTCTATCGGGCAACTTTTGCCCCATTCAACCGCGTGTTCGTATTTGCAGCTGCGCGTTGTTCCCATTGGTTCAGCGGATGTAATTAGAGGGCTGTCCGGAGAATATTAACTGCGTATATCATTTTCCAATTCCTCCAGCGATTTACCTTTCGTTTCCGGCACGGCCGCCATAACAAAACCAAACCCTGCCGCGCAAATGATCGCGTACAGCCAGAAGGCCCCTGCGGTGCCGACGGTTGCTTTCAGGGATGGAAATGTCTGAGTGAGAACAAAATCGGCGATCCATAAGGCGGAGACCGCGATGGAAATGGCGGTGCCGCGAATACGATTGGGAAAAATTTCGGATATTAAAACCCAGGTAATCGGTGCCAGCGTCATGGCATAGCACGCAATGGCCGCCATGACCAAAATCACAATCGGCAAGCCGTCAATATGTTTATAGTATGCAAATCCCAGCAGGGTGTGCGTGACAACCAAGCCGCCGGCCCCGATGAGCATCAAAGGCCGCCGTCCCAGGCGGTCAACCAATCCCATGGCCACAATGGTAAATATTAAATTTACTGCTCCGGTAATAACGATGTCAAAGAGTACGCCGTTGACGTGATAGCCGGCGGCGTGAAAAATATCTTGGGCATAGCTGAAAATTACATTGATTCCGCACCACTGCTGAAAAACCGCCAGCAGCACCCCAATGCCGATAGTTTTTAATACGCCCGGAGACAGCAAGTCCGAAAGTTTCACCCGCCCTATTTGCTCGCCCAGCAAAGTAGCTTGAATAGCGGATATTTCATAGTCCGCATGGGATTCACCGCCGATACGCGCCAGAATCGTTCGCGCACGGGCCAGGTGGCCCTGCTTGGCCAGCCAGCGTGGACTTTCAGGAATCACCAAGCCTCCGAGGAGGAATATCAGGGAGGGGATTGCGATGACCGTGAACATCCACCGCCAGCCGATGCGCCCATCCCATGATGCCGCAATCATGGAGGAAGTCGCGTGGGCGGAAATGGGCTGGGCGATCAACCAATTGACGATGTCAGCCAGAAGAATGCCGATGACGATGGTCATCTGATTCAGAGCAACCAACCGTCCGCGCAGGTGCGCCGGAGAAACTTCGGCGATGTA
>DAHVEJ010000301.1 GCA_027313145.1 Phycisphaerales bacterium
TGGGCATACCGACGATCCGGGATCGTGTGGTACAGATGTCGGCGGTGTTGGTGTTGACCCCGATCTTTGAAGCGGACCTGCCTGACGAACAATATGCCTATCGGGAAAATCGCAGCGCGTTGGATGCGGTGCAAGCCGTACACAAGTTGTTGTGCCGAGGGTATACGCAGGTGGTGGATGCGGATTTGAGCGGGTACTTCGATACGGTTCCGCATGCGGAACTTATGAAGTCGGTGGCGCGGCGTGTGGTGGACGGAGCGATGCTGCATCTGATTAAGATGTGGCTGGAAGCCCCGGTGGAAGAAACCGATGACCGTGGCCATAAACAGAGCAGCACCCGCAACCGGGACGAAGGGCGGGGCACGCCGCAAGGCGGCGTAGCTTCACCATTGTTGGCCAACATCTACATGCGGCGGTTCGTGCTGGGCTGGCGGAAGCTGGGCCACCAGCGGCGACTGGGTGCGTACATTGTCAATTATGCGGACGACTTCGTGATCTGCTGCCGCTCCCGCGCCGAAACGGCGATGGCGGAAATGCGGAGCATGATGGGGAAGCTGAAACTGACGGTGAACGAAACCAAGACGCACCTGCGGCACATACCGGAGGAAACGTTCGACTTTCTGGGGTACACGTTTGGACGATGCTATTCGTGGAAAGACGGCCATGCCTACATAGGGACCAAGCCGTCGAAGAAGCGAATCGCACGTATCTGTGAGGCCATCAGTGCGATGACCGGGCGGAACCAAACCCTCCGGGAACCCGAGGAGGTGATTGCCGATCTAAACCGTATGGAGGTAGGATGGGCGAATTACTTTCGGCTGGGACCGGTGAGTAAAGCCTACCGGAGTGTGGACGCCCACGCCCGGCACAGGCTGCGACAGTGGCTGCGTGCGAAGCACAAAACGCCGAACCGCCGGGCCGGGTTTTACACGGTGGAATATCTCCACCATGAACTGGGCTTGGTGGAGTTGGCGGCCAAGACCCGCAGCTACCCGTGGGCGAAAGCATGAAATGCCTTCTCCGAGAGCCGGATGCGGTAAATCCGCCTGTCCGGTTCGATGAGCGGGCTGTGGAAACGAAGCATGGTTGAGATATTGAGACACCGGCAACCGAAAGGGACGGCAAACCGTTATGCTTGGCCTAAACTACCGCGCCACAGTTCGACTCTACAAGACATTGTGCGTGAAAAGCTGAATAACGCCGCTTGGCGGCCTACCGGCTGGGGCGGTCCGCCGGCGTTGCCCGTCCAGGGTGGATCTCATGACGGCGTGCCGATGAATTCACCGATTCCCAATCTTGCCGGAAAGGGGCCGTATGAACCCACCTGGCAGTCTTTGCTGAACTATGACTGTCCGGAATGGTATCGCGATGCCAAGTTCGGCATTTGGAATCACTGGAGTCCCCAATGCGTCCCGGAAGATGGAGACTGGTATGCCCGTAACATGTATATGCAAGGCTCCTGGCAAAATAAATATCAGGTTGAACATTACGGCCCACCGTGTAAATTCGGTTACAAGGACCTTTGTGCCCAGTGGACATTGCTGAACTGGGAGCCTGAACACCTCATGGATCGGTATAAAATGGCTGGAGCTAAATTTTTCGTTGCCTTGGCCAACCATCATGATGGCTTTGATACCTGGAATTCTAAACATCATCAGTGGAATGCACACAACATCGGGCCGCATCGGGATGTCATTGGCACGTGGGCCAAAACCGCCCGGGAGCACGGTTTGCGATTTGGTGTCACCGTGCATCAGGCCCGTAACTGGTGGTGGTTCCAAACATCCCATGGAGCCGATAAGACCGGTCCGTATGCCGGCATTCCTTATGACGGTGTGCTGACCAAAGCGGATGGCAAAGGGCAATGGTGGGAAGGCTATGACCCGCAACAACTTTACAATGCCAAGCATCCATTTAATGCGTTGCCCGATATTTCCTATGTCAAGAATTTCTATGATCGCACACGTGATCTCGTGGATCAGCACACTCCTGATCTCCTTTATTTTGATAATCCCCTTTTCCCCCTGGGTTGGGCGGGCATGAATATCGGAGCCTATTTTTACAATCACAATCTGCAAACCCACGGCGGCAAAATGGAAGGTGTGATCAACATTAAGAATGTGCCGCCCAAATTGCTTAAATGCGTGGTAGCCGATATTGAACGCGGGCTTAGGAATGGGCCCGAAATAACTTCCCGATTTGGGTGGGTACGGGAGCGGT
>DAHVEJ010000302.1 GCA_027313145.1 Phycisphaerales bacterium
GAGGATTTTTCTTGAGCTAAAATCGCGCTGTAGTATTAAGTCCGTGGCCGCCCTTGCCCGACAGCGCACCGGGGCAACCGTGATCTGGGATCAAAATACAAAAGCCGATCAGCAAGTACACGCCGCGATTGGCAAGCTGCTGGCGCAGCCGCTAACGGCGCACGCGGCGGTGCAGATTGCGTTATTGGATAACCCGGAATTACAGGCCCGATATGAACAGCTCGGCGTCTCGCAGGCAGATGTCGTGCAGGCGGGGTTGTTGTCAAATCCGATATTTAATTTTGATATTCGGTTTCCGGCGGCACCCTTTCATGGCTGGGACGCCAGCGTGGCCCAGAATTTTCTGGATATTCTTCTGTTACCGACCCGAAAAAAAATCGCCGCAGCACAATTTGCCGCAACTAAAGCCCAAGTCACCAAGGCCGTGGTCACGCTGGCGCAACGTACCCGCGCCGCGTATTATCGCCTGGTTGGCGATCAACAAATGGTGACATCGGAAAGCAGAATTAAACAGGGGGCCGCGGCACAGCTTGATTTGGCGAAAAAGCTGCGTCAGGCCGGCAATTCTCCGCCGATTGCCTACGATCAGCAACTTACGCTTTACGAGCATGTCCGTTTGCAATTGGCCATGGATAAAGCCACTGTGCTGGAAGACCACGAACGGCTCAATGCGCTGATGGGCTTATGGGGGAAAGAAGGAAACTGGACGGTACCGGACAGGCTTGCCATTCCGCCGACGCATGACCTGTCGCTGAAAGGCTTAGAGTCTGTGGCGCTTAAGCAGAGCCTGAGCTTGGTCGCGGCGCGCCAGCACCTGCGTGCCGACGCCATTGCATTACGGATTTCCGGTATTGCCGGGCTTCTTCCTGGTGCCGGGATTGGCCTGGATTATGTCCGTGATCCGGACGTGCGTGGAACGCTGGGGCCTGCGATTTCCCTGCCGATTCCCATTTTTAATCAGGGCCAACCGCAGGTCGCAATTGCCGAGGCTCAATATCGTGCGGCATATCGGAGCTATCAGGCCACGGCGATCCGCATACGGGCCAAAGTCCGCGAAGCGTGGATCGCCATGCACGCGGCGCATCAGGAAGTTCTGTTTTATCAACGCATTATGTTGCCGCTGCGCAAACGCATGGTCGATGAAACGCAACTGGCCTACAACGGCATGTATGTCAGCGGATTCGTGCTCATGGAGTCCAAGCAGGCGGAAATTGATACGGCTCGACATTATGTGCAAGCGTTGCGGCGATATTGGCTGGCGCGGCAGCAACTCCGGCAAGTGCTCGGTGGCCTAATACCTGCGCAAACTGACGGAACAAATAAAACATCCCCAACAAGCTCACACAAGGAGAAATAAAATGTTAAATCGCAGACACGTATTGGCCTCCGGCGCGGCACTTGCCGCCGGAGCGGCCATATCCGGTAAAGCGCCCGCAGCAGCAGCCCACGCCCTGGATCATGAAAACAGTTATGGCGGCCGGGACCATGCGACAGAACTCGCGCGCAGACTCCGGGCGAAACCATTGCCGCCGGGGTTGCCGCATCGCGACTATATGCCGGTGATAGCGCCCAATACCGGAACATTGCCCTTTGAGATCGTCGATGGGGTCAAAGTGTTCCACATGGTGGCAATGGAATTTTGGAACGAATTTGCACCGGGACTCAAGGCCTTGGTATGGGGGTATAACGGCATGTTACACCCCGTGCTGGAAGCGGTGGAAGGCGAGCGGGTGCGCATTTATGTTACCAATCGCTTGCCGGAGCCGACAACGGTGCATTGGCATGGAGTGTATATCGATAATGGCATGGACGGTGTCGGCGGTATGACGCAAAAAGCGATTCCACCGGGCGAAACGTATAAATATGAGTTTAATCTGGTGGAGCCTGGCACCAAAATGTATCATCCGCATCATGATGAAATGACACAAATCGCACTCGGTATGACTGGCATGTTTGTGATTCACCCCCGCAAGCCGCAGTATAAAGTGGATCGTGATTTTTCCATTATGCTGCACGAATGGAGCATCGTGCCCGGCACCGATCGCCC
>DAHVEJ010000303.1 GCA_027313145.1 Phycisphaerales bacterium
TTGTTCCTAAGCATGCGCCAATACTGTTTTGGATCACGTTTCTTGCTGTGCGGCTCGTTAGCGATCAAGGTATAGCCGGTGGTGCCGTGCTGATATTCCGGTGGACCTGGTGCAAGCAGATTGTCTGGAACATTGCGAAGGTATTTCGGATATAGCGCCGAAAGTTGGTCGGGATATTTGCCATTGGCAGCGCGGTAGGCCGCCAGCGCAAAGGCGATGTCATCAAGGCGGTCGGCCTCTTTGCAGTACTCAGTACGCCGCAGGATGGTGAACACATTCGCACCCATTGCCGGGAAGATGCTGGAAACAAGGTCATCGCGGAAGGCCTTATTCGGGTTCGGAGCAGCCGCCGGACTTGGCCTTTCCGTTTCCAGGTGTTTTAATCGCGCAGCGAACGTGTAGAGCGGTGAATGGTCCGTAACGTCGAACGGAGACGCTTTGCAATCCTCTGCAAACAGATAAAGGCTTATCAAGGTATTTAGCTGCCGAAATTGCCGGTTCCAGTTGATACCGCGCGGCGGGTGCATCAGCAGAGGTGGGAATGGATCCCCAAGGTGAACGGGATGCCTGTGGCTATAGTGCGGGCGCGACCCGATATACTCGGCCCGACGATAGAACGTAATCATGTAGTCCAGCCACGTGAACCGGAGGCAGTCTTGTTGCAAGGATGAATAGGACAATCGCAGGGGTATATTGCGCAGGGTGCGCAGGTAGTCCTGCGCATCCCCAGCACTTAAGCCCGGATAGCGCAACAGCGCCCGCTCGGCTGGTCTTAGCAGCATTGTGATGCTACCGTCCGCCATCACTTGATTAATTTCTTCAGGGAGTAAACTGCTGATGTTAATGAGCCGGCGCGTGGCTGACAGATATCGCTCGCAGCCCTTCACATCCCCTTTGCCCAGGCAGAAATTAGCCTTGAGAACGCATAGTTCCTCACACTGGCGAAAATAAAATGCCATTGGGTCAAAGATGGAGTCCACCCGGGCAAAACTGCCTAACAGGTGTGTGGGAACCAGGGGGTAATAAATCTGCCGCAACTTGGAAGCCGCGAGAACAAGCTCCAAATCTTCGGGCCGGCGATTTACATAGTAAGCAACCAACGGGCATGTTTTGGCGGTCCATGGGTGTTTTAGCGCATAGGATATTTCCTCCTGCGCCACCGCCCAACGGAGGTCTTGCGCTGTGATTTTAGCTCGATGCTGAATGTGCAACCAATCCCCTTGCGACGATCCACGCAGCATTGCCTTCAGAGTTGCCTTCGAGCAGCGGCTCTTGGGAAAGTGCCGATACACATAATTGTCAACGCCGGCAAATGGTTCCAAGTATCGCAAGTGGGGCTTGGCATGCAGCAGTTTAAGTTCGTCCAATGTCCAGTCGCGCTCTGGCGTATTAAGATGCCGCGCGGTGAGCAGCAATTGCATCAGGGGAATCGCTGCATTTTCCTTTTCTGAAATTCCCCGCGCAAATTCGCGGTTCAATGCCGCCAGGTAATCCGGAAGGCCATAACGGTCCAGGGGTGTGGTGATCCAGGTGGTGCGATGGCTGATTGTGATCCGCGCCCCATGCGCAGCCGCGCTCATCGGCGGCATGGCAAACACACTGGATATTCCGGACATTAAACACACCGCAGCCGCTAAGGCTAAGGACGGTGCCGGCGATGGGCGAGGTTGCGTCATCGGCAAGTCCTCCGTTACCGCGAAGACCGACTCTCAAGGCAATCGGGCATTGCCGCTACCGCTGCCGGCTGACTGACAGCCGGATGCAATCATAGGCCATGAAACTGGTCCAGTTGGCTCTAACCTTTCGGGCCAATTTTCCTGATCCCGGCAAGGCGGATGCAAACGATAGTGATACCGTGTTGTCTCCGGGTTTCAGATCAGCGCGTGGAAAATGAAAATTTTCGATAATTAATTCGCCGTAGGGGGCCGTTCGCACATATTGCAGGCCGATGCTCGTATGAATTTGCCCGATGCGCTGGCC
>DAHVEJ010000304.1 GCA_027313145.1 Phycisphaerales bacterium
TCCCGCACAAATTGCGTTAACGCCGCCAGATAGGCCGCCTCGCCGGAATCCAGGGAGGATTCATCCCGCACCGCCAGCGAATCCAGCACCTCGAGGCAGGCGTCATAGTGTTGCTCCGAGCCAATCGGAACAAGGGGGAATGCCCGGGCCAGTTCCAGGTAACTCTTCGGAGTCCGCACCGTGGATCGCCAGATAGGACGGCTCGCGGAACTCCGGGTGGCGGGAGCGTGCATCATTTTCATAGTCATAATACTGCATACATTATGTACGCAACACCGCCAGACGTCAACCCAGCACCAAATTCTAGATTCTAGATTCTGGATTCCCCCTGCCTTTGATCATTGGTCCTTGCTCTTTGTATTTTGAAGTATCGGCGTTCGCCGCCGCAGTTCATAATCCACCGCGGCCAACATCCCCACCGCGCTCCACGCCCAAACAATACTTCCCCGCAGCCAATATTCATCCACCATCCCATGCACAAACCGCCCCACCACCAGCGCCCCGCCCAATGCCACCAGCGTAAAACGCGGGTCGGCCTGCGAAAGCTTTCTATGATCTTTCCAAGCCGTGCGGATAATGACAAAATAAATCGCCAAAAAGGCGATCAGCCCCTGCACCCCGGTTTCCGCCAGGGTAATCAAGAACACATTCGTGGGGTCCACCTCTTTGCGCAGCCCCACGCCCACACCGGTAACCGGGTGATTTTCAAATTCATTGATGGCGTGCTGGATCAGCTTAATCCGCGGCTTAAGATTGCCGGCATTCGGGTTAAAGTCAAACGCATAATGCTGCTTCTTATGCGGCAGCAAAACAAATAAAATCACCAATAGCGGCAACAATATAATCCCCGCCCGGAACATCAACGCAAACCGCCGCCGCAGCGCCAGAATAATCACGCATCCTGAAAGCCCTTCCAACCAGCCCCCGCGCGATAAACTCATAAACAACGCCATACCAATAAGCGTCAACGCCACCGCCAACCACCGCGCCGCCTTGCGCCGTTTCGCGATCCGCGCCGCCAGCCACAATTCCATCGCAATCGCAAATCCCGCCCCAAATGATGCACCCCACGCCGCATTTTTATTATTTCCCGATGGATAATGAAAATGCGTCAACAGCACCAGCACCGCCAAAATGGCCAACGCGCCTGCCGCCCCTTCCAATGCAAACCGCAAATCATCGGTATCCCCGGGGAAGCTGGCGCAAATCATCGGCGCAATGACGATAAACACCACCATTTCCGCATAAGCCTTTAGCGCATCAAGGTGCCAATGCGGATATAGCACGCTGGAAAAAAGGCACAACGCCAGGTAAATCACAGTTGGCCAGAGCGTAGGCCCCAAGTGAATCGGCTTGCCCATCTGAGCCGTTTTCAGCAGGGCGATCGGCAGAAATAATGCCAGGCAAATTTCCGAAATGGATAAATGCACAGGAATATGCAACGGAACGGTTTGCAAAAGTGGAACCGTCGCAAAAATCAGCATCAACGCAACGCGCGGCTGGGCAAAAGCTATCGGTATAAACAAGATCGCGAAGGCCAATCCACCCGCCAGCTCTGATACATGCGCCACCACCGCCAACACCGCCGCCAAAGGCAAACCCCACATCGCCACCTGCCGCAGCGAAGTCTTCCGCGGCACCCGCCGCGGAGCGGGCATTCGGTTATGTAGCACAGATGAAGTCATGAATTTCCCTTTGGGAGAAGCTAGATCCAGAAGTTAGAAGCTAGGAGTCAGAAGTTAGAATGAGGTGCCCCGGCAAGCGGGGCGGTATTTTGTTTTGTTCACCACCAAGCCATCCGTAGAGTAGAGGTCGCAGCAGCACGATTACTACTGCGGCCCCCCTCATCGAACCGGACAGGCGGGATTACCGC
>DAHVEJ010000305.1 GCA_027313145.1 Phycisphaerales bacterium
TTCCTTGGAAAGGATATAGTATACACCGGCGAATCTCGCATTGCAATGTTATTTTGGAATCACACTACTAGTGCTCTATTGTAATCGGCACAAAGCAAGATGGAGTTTATCATGCCCACTGGCGACAATAATCTTCTACAACGCTTGGATCGCCTCCGCTGGAGTCGGTTTCATTCCGGTATGACATTGGCTTTGGGTATCGGGTGGCTTTTTGATTCGTTCGAGGTGAATCTTACCGGCGGCCTGTTGGGAACAATCAAAACGCAATTTCATCTTTCGACTTGGCAGGCCTCACTGATAACGCCGCTGTGGTTGGCCGGCATCATGATGGGGGCGGTATTCTTCGGATACATGGCTGATCGATTCGGACGAAAAAAACTATTTGTCCTGACGCTCAGTATCTATTCACTGTTTACCGTTCTCTCCGCATTATCGCCGGGTTTTACGGCTTTTATGATTTTCCGATTTCTCACAGCGGTTGGAGTGGGGGCGGAATATTCCGCCATTAACGGGGCAATTGGTGAGCTGCTGCCGGTTAAAAGCCGTGGTCGCGCCGCAGCCATTGTCATGAATTTCTGGCCCTTGGGGGCCATACTTGCAGCGCTGGTGAGCCTGCTATTTTTGAATCTCATTCCCCAGCAAGCCATCGCCTGGCGCGTTGGCTTCGCATTCGGCGCAGTGGGGGGTCTATTTGTGGCCTATTTCAGGCGTGTGCTACCCGAATCGCCGCGCTGGTTGTTGTCTCGAGGACGCACGGCGGATGCCGCGGCTGCCGTGGAGAGAATTGAGCGCTCCGCCGGACAGGCGATACCAAACGCATCAACATCGTCTCCCACCGATCAAGCCCCGGCGGACACCAGGCCTGCCGGTAGTTTCTCCGCCAACGTATATGAATTATTGAGCCGTTACCCGGGCAGATTGCTGCTGGGATGCACGCTGGATCTTTCCGAAGCTTTTGGCTACTACGGTTTGTTCACCTTTCTGGCGCTGGTGGTGTTGCCCCAGGTACATATCTCTGATCGTCAGATGCCGTGGTTCTATCTGTTCGGCAACATCGGTGCACTGCTTGGAGGGCTTCTGATGGCCGCACTGTTTGACCGTCTGGGCCGCAAAACCACCGTACCGCTATTTTACTCGCTGGCGGCTTTGACCAGTGTTTTACTGGCACCCGCCGCAGCGTCGCATTCCCCTGCGCTTGTCCTGTTAGCCTTCATGGCGGCCAATTTTTGTGCCACCGGTGCTTGGACCAGCGCCTATCCGACGTTCTCCGAGATTTTTCCGACGCACCTGCGTTCCACGGGAATCGGTGTTTCGGTCGCGGTTGGGCGCATTGGCGCGATCGCGTCCGGCCCCCTGCTCGTGGCGGTTTCCAAAACATCATGGGGTGACGCCGGCGTATTTGGGATCATGGCATCCTTGTGGCTTATGGGCGCGTTTGCCATGATTCCGTGGGGAATCTGGGGGGTTGAGGGTTCCGGGCGGTCGCTGGAAAAGATGGTGGATGTTGTACCGGTGGCTCTGACTTAGTACTACAGCGCAATATTTGCTCAAGCTTTAGCCGTATGTGGACCGATAGATCAGTCATTGAACAAGGAGGTT
>DAHVEJ010000306.1 GCA_027313145.1 Phycisphaerales bacterium
CATGCTGAGTTCATTTCACCATAACGCACCGGCAAATGGTAAGGCCGGGCGGCGGCCAGCGACGGAAGCATAAGATGGGCGAAACTGGAAGACGAAGCATTTTTCAATAAATTGGCGATGCTGCAAAACACCGGGGATCGTGGATTTTTGACCGTCGCCCCAGTCGGATAGCGATGCAGTGATACGATGCCAAGACGACGGTGTTCCAAGGCGATAAACTTCGGCACGTCGCGCAGCCAGCCGCCGCCGAAGGCCGGCCCCTCAATTTGTTGGCCGTTGGCCAGATAAGGTTTAATGGACTTATAATATCGGCTCCAGCGTTTGACATACAGTGCGAAGCTGTTGTGCGCCCAGATGCCGCCAAAGCGATGAAAGAAATCCGGTTCATTTCCGATCTCATAACCGGCGATATATCGGTTGCCGATAATTCGCCGACATGCCTGCACAAGTTTTATCGCCAAATCGGGGCGGTTGTCCCCAAGGTTTAAGCCGATGACATATTTACATCCGGTTTGTGCGGAAACCTGAGCCAATAGCCGCAGCATGTTGTCCGTAATATTGACATGGACAAATTTCGGCAATCTATGCGTTTGTGGCAGATTGTAGGCTGACTCATCCTGGGAGTTACCGCCAATGCGTAATAGCGGTGGCCCGTTATAGCGAGCCAGCAGTTTAATCAGATTAATCATGGTCGCCTGCCGGTCATAGTGTGGCGTAAAAAGCTGATTTACCAGTGGCCACTCGATGGAAAATCCCAGGTATGATTCTGGAATTGCCCGCCCCGGCTTATGAAAGGCGATTTCCGCGGATATCAGCGTCGGCTTAACTGCGTTGGCGGTGGCGGCGTGCAATTGAGTGTCATTGGACACACGGCAAAGCAGAGTTGCGGTGGCAATAAATAACATACCAACGCACTGATAATTCCTTTTCATCGTTTACTCCATATTCAGGACTGGACCAATATAATTTTATGGTTTATATGGTGATCATTAAGTCAGCGCCCCCTGTGGATTCGTTTATTTATGGCATGCGGTGATCAACTTTTGGGAACTTTCCAAAACCAAAACGTCACGTGGAATAACACACCTACGGCATTGGAATATTTTTCAGATTCAGCGGAATCCGCAGGCTTTGTTGCCGGGTAAAAACTGCCATGCGAAATTCGGCGGGCTTGCCTCCCATCACGTTGACGTTATAGGTAATGCCTTGCGGCCCACCACCGCCGCCACCCCAACCGTTGGTTTGAACGGTGCGGCCGCCCACGGTAATAATGGTCGCGGAATTCAATTGATCAAGCTGGTTGATGATATTCTGCCGATTTGAATTTGGGTTGTAGGCCCCGGCGGGTTCAATGATGCGGTAGGTGAAGTGCCACATTCCCGTTTTCCCGGTGCGGTGACTTATGGAAACTTTGATTCCGTCGATGGATGCACTGGCAACACCTTTGGCTTTGAATTT
>DAHVEJ010000307.1 GCA_027313145.1 Phycisphaerales bacterium
AGCGTTAACGTTGGCCAGCGCACGGGATGTATAACGACATCGCCAATGGCTTTTCGTATGGTGCGGTCATGCCGCTGTGCTGCGGAAATATGAAGCTGTGGCCACACGGGAATGACTTGTGGCGCTGTGGCTGCCGCAGCGGAGCCTGTCAGCAAAAGGGCGAATGTCATTGCTAGATGTTTCATCATGCCAAATCTCCTTAGAACGTGCGATAGTGCAACTGTTTGATGTGGAACATAGTAGGGTGAATCAATCCCGCTTTGTCGGAAGAAAATGCAATTTTCGCAGCCAGCGCTGACATTCTTTGGGCCATTTAACCGTTCCCGTGCCGGGCCGCCCCAGGGCAAAGCCGTGGCCGCCCCGGCGAAACATTCGCAATTCCGCGGGGATACCGTTTTTCCGAAGCGCTTTGTAAAAGCGAATGCTGTTAGCGGTGGGAACCAGCGGGTCATCATGGGCAAAGCAGATAAATGCGGGCGGCGTTAATGCGTTAACGTTTAGTTCGCTGGAAAAATATTGCTCAACATCCAGCGGTGGATGCACCCCTAAGAGCGCATCGTGCGATCCTGGATGGGTAATTCCTGGCATCATGGATATGACCGGATAACACAGCACCAGAAAATTGGGGCGCGTGCTGAAGCGATTCAGTGGATTGTTTGCATCCGGATTTCCGGGCAACCAATGCACACCGGCTAACGAAGCAACGGAACCGCCGGCGGAAAACCCCATGACGCCGACATGGTGCGGATTTATATGCCACTGTTCAGCATGGGCCCGGATAATCTGCACCGCGCGGCGCACATCCTGCAATGGCCAGGGAGTCCCGCTGGGAGGAAGCGTACCATCGGGCAGGCGATAGCGCAAAATATAACAATTTACACCGATATGGTTGAACCATTTTGCCGGTGCAACGCCTTCCTGTGGAACCCATTCACTGACATAGCCGCCGCCCGGACAAATAATTATTGCCGTGCCGTTGTTGTTGTTAGCGGGTGCCGGATAACAGGTCAACTCGGGCCAGCGCACCGGTGCCAGAAGTACGCCGATGCGGTTTATCTTCGGTTGTCTTTGGCCTACGGGAATATTCAGATGCGGCCAGATGGGAATGATCCGCGGTGCGGCGGCCAGGACATTGTGCGACAGCAACAAGCCCAACAGCAAAGCCCCCACAACCCTGGTCACGTGTTTTGTTAAGACCATATAGCGCTCCTGAAAAGTGTTCAAAATAAAATGATTCTTATTGCTTTTTGGTTTT
>DAHVEJ010000308.1 GCA_027313145.1 Phycisphaerales bacterium
CTAGTAGTGTGATTCCAAAATAACATTGCAATGCGAGATTCGCCGGTGTATACTATATCCTTTCCAAGGAAGGAAGGTGTAGTATGCCGTTTATACCCCGCAGGGCAGCGTTAACGCTCGAACCCGAAATTCAGGCGGATTTGGAACGAATCAGTCGATCGCGGCGGGATCCCGCCTATCGCGTGCAACGCGCCAGGATATTGTTGCTATACGCTGCCGGTCATAGTGTTTCAGCCGTGGCTCGCGCCATGGGAACTAACCGCCCGCGCGTGGAGCGCACGTTGGACAAGGCCTTGGAGATGGGCGTCCCCGCAGCGTTGCCGGATATGCCGGGGCGCGGTCGGCCCCCGCGTATCACCGCGGAAGCCAAGGCTTGGGTGGTTTCGCTGGCTTGCCAGAAGCCTAAAAATCTGGGGTACTCCTACGAATTGTGGACCACAGCGTTGTTGGCCGAGCATATCCGAGGGCACTGCGTACAGGAAGGCCATCCATCGCTGATTAAACTGGGGCGCGGGACGGTATGGAAGTTATTGTCTGCACAGGAATTGCAGCCCCACAAGATGTCTTATTATCTGGAGAAGCGCGATGTGGAATTCGAGCGGAAGATGGCCGAATTGCTGTGTGTATACAAGCAAGTGGAGATCCTGCGCCAATCCGGCAGTCAAGAACTGGTGGCGGTGCTTAGCTACGACGAAAAACCGGGTATACAGGCCATTGGAAACACCGCACCAGATTTGCCTCCCGCGCCGGGCCAACACGCTCAATGGGGACGGGATCACGAATATGTGCGGCACGGCACGCTAAGCCTGATGGCGGCCATTGATCTGCTAAGCGGCCATGTTCACGGACAAGTGGTGGAGCGGCATCGCAGCCGCGAGTTCGTGCAGTTTTTGACACTGCTGGATCAGTACTACAAACCCGAAGTTCACATCAAGGTCATTTTGGACAATCACTCCGCCCATATTTCCAAAGAAACACGAGCCTATCTGGCTACCGTGCCGAATCGCTTTGAATTTACATTTACACCTACGCATGGGTCTTGGTTGAATCTCATTGAGTCGTTCTTCTCGAAGATGAGCCGCCAAATGTTGCGGGGAATCCGCGTGACCGGAAAGGCCGAACTCAAGGCTCGGATTCTCCAATACCTGCACGAGATAAACGCGACGCCCGTAGTATTCCGGTGGAAGTATCGACTCGACACGGTTACGCCCCCATAACTATTGATATGTTATTTTGGAATCACACTACTAG
>DAHVEJ010000309.1:0-1010 GCA_027313145.1 Phycisphaerales bacterium
TTAGTTTTCCGGAATTCCGACCAATTTGAGCGCCTTATGAACCTTGACGGAGTGGTGTCGGAGTGCGGCGGCGATATTCTGCCATCCGTCCAGTCGCAGCAGATTCAAGACGGAATTGCGAATGCCGGCTAATACTTGCGGAGCCGATCCCTTGCGAACGCGGCATGCGTCCTCGCCCATGGTTACATCGCGAACGTAGTGTAAACGATTCTCAATTCCCCAGTGTCCGCGATTGAGACGTAGGAATATTTCCGGCTTGTAAACCTTGTGATCCAGACTGCTTATCAGATAGGCGGCCTCTACGGTGTGTGACTTGGGCGTGCGGTTCCATACTTCCCGTTGTACCCGGCAGACGGTCTTGAGTCCCGGCCATTGTTTCCATCCCGCCAACTCGCCGCTGGTCTGGATCGTGCGTTTCTCAATACGCGAGCCGTGCTTGTCTACATCTTCATGGACAAAAAGGGGGCGCGAGGGGAACGGAATACGTCTTCTATTTCGGCCAGCAGCTTGGGCTGGTTTTCCTTCACCGCCAGAAGATACTCTCCGCCAGGTTCCGTGATCGCCGCGCAGAGTTTTCGCTGCGCAAACAGGGCGTCTCCCGTTACAACTCTACCCTTTAATACCAAGCCTATCAGCACTTCCGATGCGGCGGTAATCTCGCCGCCATCTTCCTTGTTGGCCCCGGCGGAGACCTGCTTGAGCACCAGTCCAACACCCGCCATGAAAGCCGATAGCAGATGTACCCCGGGAACCTCGTGGCCCTGACTGCCCCGCAAGGTTTTACCGTCGATGCTGATCGCCTCGAGTTCGCCGCACGGTTCAAGCGCCACCCGGCATGAGTGGATCCAGCATGACAACGCTCTTTCGTAAGCCGGTAAATCCATCCGCCGCAATAAGTTACTGATCATCCCATTCGTGGGTATCCCATGCTTGGCCAGTCCCAACTGCTCTGCCAGTTCCTGACCATGATCGCGACCCCATTGAAGGATGGCGTAAATGCTGCGTCCACC
>DAHVEJ010000309.1:1020-1236 GCA_027313145.1 Phycisphaerales bacterium
ACTTAAAACCGCCGGCAACGGATGGCGACGCCCACGCCGACCACGCGGATCCGGAACCGAATTAAAGGCTTCAACCAACGACATGCTCTGAATCACGGCCAATCCTTGGCCTCCTTTTTACGTGCAGGATAATCTTCGCCAGCCTTCCTTGGCTGGACGCTCCTATCATCACCTGTCAAGCAATTTTACGCCAGAGGCGAAAACTAAAAGACCCTG
>DAHVEJ010000030.1 GCA_027313145.1 Phycisphaerales bacterium
TGACCGCTCAACACACCCCAGCAGATGACGGATCAAGTCTGGAACGGCGTTGGTCAAATTTCCCAAGAATTGTCCCACGTGGTAAAAGCATGTCAGCCGGCGGGGTTTTTCGCAGATTATCATAACGCAACATCCCTATGTAGAAATGGTAACTAAAAAAGAAAAAACCATCATGCCCAAGCCATGGTGGTTTCGAGTTTATACGTTTCGGCAGGCGGTGCCATTGGGATCACGGCCTTACGGTGCCCCAGGGATTATTTTCATCCCGTACATCGTCGGGGTATAGGGCGTCGTGCCGCCGAGGGTTGCCGTCACGCCGTGTTCAATTGCCGCGGCGGAAGAGACGCTCACCAGTACAGATGCGACGTGTCCATCGACGAAGGCGATATTCGTGCCGCCAGTTTCTCTTGGGGACATACTGCCGGGTGCCCATTGGTACCAGAAGTCGGGCCCGGAATACTGCACATTATGCACCGGGAATAAGAAGGCCCACGGGTAAACCGGGTAATTGTTATTACCGCCGGCCCCGAGTGGTGCGGCATTATTGTTATCCATGAACCAAATGGTCTGGGAGGCATTGACAACATCGGACAAAGCAACCGGCGACTCGTTAGGGTTGATAGTGTCATATACACCATTATCGCCCGCCTCATCTGCGCCGGCCATTAAACAATTAATGCGATAGGTCGTCCAGTTGTAGATCGGCATGTGCCACCACATCAGGTTGGCCGGATTGGCCGCGACGGTGGGACAAACGTAGACGGTTTCAACGGTGTGGTTCGTCCATTGGCTGAAGTTGGTCACGGGCTGAGCCCCCACTTCGCCATGGGCCACATAGGGAAGCAGCAATTGATCCCAATAGGCATAGGGACTGGCCGTCGTCCCGGCTCCGTCAAGGAAACTTGGCCCACGGCCATCATTGACCTGCGCGTATTCATACGCGGCCAGATCAATCTGTCGCATGTTGGACGCACAGACCGTCTGCATAGTCAGCGCACGCGCCTTGGCCAACGCCGGTAAAAGCAGGGCGATTAGCACCGCAATAATGCTAATGACCACCAGCAGCTCGATGAGCGTAAAGCCGCGCGACGCGGATCCAGCGTTCAGGCGGCGGGATTTAGTCGCCCGAGATACCAATAACCCAGCTTCGAACCTTCCGTCACATTCTAATCCTTTGTACAGCATTTCCATGATTTCGTACCTCAAAAAAAAGCCTTTTATGAACTAAATGACCGCGTTGTTATTGCCGCATCAGCGGCCCCGTAATTTCCCCAACTGTATTCGCCCCACGGCACTTTTCCCGTGCAAAAATTGTTCACAATATAAGTATAGATTACATTTCTGATAAATGCAACTGAATTTTGCAATATTTTTTATATCACATATCCATTCATTGCCATTTTTTCAAAATTCTGACAACGCCACGGTCGAAATTCATTATTTATTCACTTTTACGATATAATATTGGAATTGAATTTCTGAAATTATCTGACGAGTTTATCGGTGTTAGACTTACGCGTTATCAACCATTTGGCAGCCAATGCCCTGCCACGGAAACGCCGAATCCTTAGCTCACACTGCGGCTTCTTTCCTAAATAGTGAACCCCTTATCATGGCGGCAAAACGCGATAAAAGCAATATCACTGTGCGTCTAAATTTTATCATATAGCGACATGCGGAAAACTGCGTAAATTATGTTTCAAATACCCTTGCATCCGGCCGCGTTCGGCGATAATACTGTTTCGCAACAGGGTAATAATTCCGCCAGCCCGGCGGCTTAAAAATGAAAGCGGCGCACCATGACAACAGCGGAAGCACCGATGATCAGCATCTGGTTTGGAAATTTCTTCGAACCATTCTTCAGCGATCGCGAGGCGGTGCGGCGCGGCATTGCAGAAGTGAAGGCGCTGGGTTTTACCAGCATCAACTTGGATTCCAAACCGTGGGAAGACTTCTTCGCCCGCTATCGTGGCGAACCGGCCGGCCCCTATGTGGCCATGCAGGAATTCATGATGCGCGAAATGCGGTTACTCGGGCTGGACTATACCCATCTGGCCCTGTATTTATGCGGCGATAATTTATACCCCACCATTCGCGATGTGCCGCCGGTGCGCGGCGAGGAAGCGATATGTCCTGACGGCAAGCCCATGGGCACGTATAAATACTGGTCCCCGGCGGCGCAAGCCACCATGGTTGAGCATGTACAGGGATTGTTAAAACTGTACGGCCCCGGCATGCGCCGCAAACCGGGATCGCCACCGCCGATTATCATGCAGACCATGTTCGAGCCGATTCCCAAACCAAGCTTTGATGATGAAGGCCGACAACGCTACATCGCCTGGCTCAAGAGCCGCTATCATGGCGATTTGGCTTTGTTGAATCAGCGTTATAAACTAAGCGCGGAATCTTTCGAGGCTCTGGCACCGGCGCAATATTATCTGCGGCCCCAAGAATTAAACTGGGTGGATTGTGCGCGGCCCACGGCCCGCGATTTTGAACAACGCACCGCCGATTTTTACCGCTGGATTGATAATCAAACCTATCTGGCGGACGAATTACAGCGTTATCTGGCGGTGATGAAGGCCCACTGGAGCAAGCTGGAACCGCCAATATTTAGTGAGCCGGTGCTGCACCAATGGGGCTATTTTTTTAATCCACCGGGCCACACCATGTGGCAAACCGGCCAGCGTGCGTTGGATGTGTACTCCTGCGCCCAACATGTCGATTCTGTGCTGTTTATCGCCTCCCCGCTGAACGCGGAAAACCGCCCCGACGCCATGGCGCTTAGCGTGGAAGCTTCCATCATGCGGTGTGCCAATGATGGTCGAGCTTTTACGGGCGGGCTGTATATGGGGAGGCATGTCAATGGCGATATCTATCGTGCTGTGCCCCCGGCGGAGGCTATTGCCACGCTGGTGGCTAACGGGGCTAAATCCCTGCATCTGTATGGCTACAGCGGCCTGGATGACGGGGGCGTGCTTTACAGAATGGATGGAATATTCAAAGAATCGCTGCGCGTGGGCAATACATGGGCTTCGGAAGTTATGCCGCTGCTTAACACGTCCCGGCCCCAGGAAGTTGCCCTCTTGTTCCCGGCGGAAATGAGCCTTTATGAACCCCTGGAAGTGGACCAGCAGGGACGGCATCGGATGGACTTGCTGGGCTGGTACGCGCAGTTTGTGGATTTGTCCTGGCATGTCGATATTCTTCACCCCCGGCAGATAGCCACCGGAGCCTTGGCCAAATATCGAACTCTGGTAATACCGCACTGTTCGCTATACGACCTGGGGAATAACGCCGCGCTGGAGGCGGCCGTCAAAGAATTTGTTACTGCCGGCGGCACGGTCATACATGGTCCGCATTGCGAACTGGCACGAAATGCCCTGGGCGTTGACGAATATGCCATTGATTTCGACTGCATCGCCTGGCGGGAAAAAGTTATTCCGCATGGCTGGTCAACCGTCGCGTACCGGCAGGGAAAAGCCATCGGCACATATATACAATCCGCAGCCACCGCCATAGCGCAAACAGACGCGGGCCAGGGGCGAATCATCTCATTTGGATTTCAATATGGTTATTCGTATTGCCGCGGCACGATGCCCATTGTGCCGCCGCAATATGGCCGCCAGGAAATGCACCCTGTTGTCCTGCTGCGGGAAACACCCGTCGCGGAAATAATCGGTTCTTCAGCAAACCTGCCGATCCCGCCGATGCGCGGCGTAGAGTGTGCGCGATTCGGTCGCCGGCTGGTGATTGTCAATCATCGTGCCGGCCCGGTGGATATCAGCGGTATAAAATGCGTTGATCAAATAGCGCAGGTGCCAACAGCGGCGGGATGGCTTGCCGGACATGCGGCAACATGCCTCACATTGGCGTAAACATTATGCGATCCATGGCGGTTAGCGCACCATTTAATCCGCTGTTGCCCGTTGCCCGCTTTTATGGTTCTGCCAACCATGGGCCAAAACACGGAAACTTATCGTGCCGCCGGGCGCGTAATATAGAAGCTGCGGGCCACCGGACCGGCTGTCCGTACACGCGGATGAATCGCACGCCCCCATTGCCAGGCACCAATAATTACTTTCATGGGAAATTTAGCGCGGGGTGGTATTGGCAAAAATTTAAGTGTGCGATTATTAGAAGCCACATTCACCGGTCCGCTGATGACAAAAAACTGCACCGGAAGTCCCAGACTCGATGTGGCATGAAGTCGAATGGCTTTGGTACCCAGTACCACGTTCTTCAATGGCGGAAAAGCAATGCTCTGCGGCTTGCCGGCGGTGTTGTGATCTGCCACCCAGATATGTGCCGGGCGATCAGTTGATTGGTAGTGCGCGCTGCCGGGACTATACGCGATAATCCAAGGCTCCCACGGCGGCCCCTGTCGGCGCACGCCGCCCCGGCGCATCCAGACGCGGAACGTGTGCGGCCCAACCTGCTTTAACGCCCCGCTGCCAATGGTCCAGAACTCAATGGGCACCGACGAGTGCCCAAGTGTTTGTCCGGCATATAAATGCGGCGTTGGTGAATGATTCAGGTATCGGGCCTGCACATTAAATGTTACGCCACCGGGATTAAAATCCGCCCCCATAGTGGCAAAGCCGTTTTGTTTTAACGACGCCGGCTTTCCATTGACCACAAAATCAATAAGTTGCGGCTTTTTTGCATAGGTGGTTGCCATATACGTGTTCACCGCTTGCGCGAGCTTTTGGTTGAAGAACCAGGATTCATGCGCCGGATTGCCATGAAAATCACGGTATGGCATGGCTTTGGAATATGGTGTGCCATATTTTTTTATGTCGATAACCCAACCCTGCTTTTTGTTGACCGGAAGCAGATTTACCGGTTTATTCCGCGGCTCATGGGCCGGGACACGGTACTTGACTGCATCCCGGATAAACATGGCCACCAACGGGGCCGATTTCTCACACCAGTCAAAATGACCCGTGCCGGCGTCCAGGAATTCGCCCGTGATGCTCTGCGGCCATTTTTTTCGCGCGGCGATAAAGTCGCTTTTATCCCATGGAATCAGCAGCCCCCAGCCCGCACCCCATTCACTCCACTGCGCCTCCAGATGAAATACCGGAATGCCCGGTTCCAACCCGCTTTGTCCCGGCGTCGGAAATCCGCATTTGTCGGGGATCAGGGCAATGATTCGACTTGGATTCCAAGCGGCCATGCCGTAAACAAAAGGCGCTGCCGCCGAGTGGCCAAATATCAGCAGCGGCGCGTAACGGATTTCTGAATATCCTGAGACTTTTGCAAGCCGATCCAGCGCCCCTTGCAGTTCAGCGCCGGCCTTGGCCGGTGGCCCAAATTGATTGCCCAGGCTCAGGCCCGAATCGTGCACGCTCGTAGAACCCGGCGCAATCCAGACGATTCCCAAACCGGATTGCGCGCACGCTTTGCGAATAATCGGGTCGGCAAACGCCGGCTCCTCCAGCATATTCTGCAAACCCACCAGCAGTCCGCGAAGTCGCCGGCACTTTGGCGAAATCCACAGATACGCCCGCTTCTTGGTATACCCCGGCACCCGCACCGACCATTGATATACCGGATCGGCACGCACAGACATCCCCGCAAGCGGTACGCTTAGAAGAATAGCCGCTAGGAATAGTAATACGATTTTATTATTTTTCATTTCGTGGGAACCCTGTCGAATATAAGAAAAAACAGGCCATCATGCATGCCCGCGATGATGGCCTATGAGGGAAGAATCGATTGACCTGCGGGTAACTAAAGTCGCCCGCTTAGGCCCGCGCCTTGCGGCGCAGCAACAACAGGCCGCCGGCGGCGACCATAACTAGAGCCAAGGTGGCCGGTTCCGGCACAGCGCTGACAACCAGTTGTTCGCCGCTGGCGTTAGATTGCAGCGAATAGTTGAAAGACCCGCCCGGGGTGGTACCCAGCGCTAAATTGCTTAGGCCGGAAGACGACGCTGCGCTGATCAGGTTATAAGTTCCGGCCCCGAATCCCGCCAGCCCTGTGATGTTGACCGCTACCGCACCGGTGGCAGAAACACTGCCGCCGGTCACGTTGATCAGATCGGATGCGCCGCCGGAAGCAATTTCAAATGCCAGGGACCCGGACGACAATGTTAGACCGTTGCCCAATGTCAGTGTTCCCGTTGAGCCATCAACAAGATTGATGGCCCCGCCGTTGACCGTGACAGCGCCGGAAATGGTCCCGGTGCCCGCCAAGGCCCCACCTGTGTTTACCGTCACGGCACCTCCGCCGGTCAGGCCACCGGTTATCGCTAGCGTACCGGCATTGACGGTCGTGGTACCGGTATAGGTATCAGTGCCGCTGAACGTCTCGGTTCCGGTGCCGCTCTTCACCACATTAATGTCCACACCGGTCCCGGTTGGCTGTCCAGCGGTATGCTGTCCGATATTTCCGGCAAAATTACCGCTGTCACCGTTATTGCCGATAGTGATCGTCGTAGCAGTGCTGCTGCTGTTATTGCTCAGGTAGGCACCCGAACCGCCAATTAATGCTCCGATGGTCTGATTCCTACCGCCGAACAAGCCGAAACGTGCTTTTGCCGTGTCGGTGCTTGGATTGGCGTCGGTGCCGCCAAGGATCAGGTCGGATTGAGTGGGCGCGGCATTGGCTTGTTGCGGATCCCAGTTGCCCTGAGTCAGGGCCACAGTCCCGCTGAAGCCGGACCAGTTTGTATTTCCGTACGTCCGGAATGACGTATTAAAGTTCGGACTGCCTGTGATGGTCAGCCCCTGATTTCCGGTAACAGTCAGTCCGCTGAAGCTAATTACCGGACCGCTGACCGTACTGCTCCAAGTCAAGCTCGGCGTGCCGGTGGAAGTGGCAAAATTGAGCGCTCCGCCGGTAATAGTCAACCCTTTATTGGCGTTAAAACCTGCGACTACCGAGCCGATCGTAATGGGCGTCGAGCCAATGTCAATGGTGTAGCTAGATCCGGGATTGGTGAATGTAGCCACGCCGTCGGTACCACTGGGATAGGAGCCGGATCCGGAAGTAATAGTCCAGTTGCCGCCGGTCGTCCAAGCGAAAGGGTTGGTACCACTCGGGTTGGCCCATGTACCGCTGGTGGTGGCGGCCCATGCGGCATTTCCAGCAAAGCAGGCCACGGCAGCCGCCAAACCAGCGGAGGCGATAATGGCTTTTTCAGTTATTAGTGCGTTTTTCATATTATAACCTTTCGTATTTAACATGTTGAAATCCTTTTTAATGATCCGCCGCCAAAGATTTTTCTCCCGCAGCAACATACACCGGCGAAATGACTAAACCTAACTGCGATCACCGGGGCCAATTACCTCGCCGGAAAATGGCATGGCCGCCACATGGCATCGCAGCGTTCATGATCTCATTGTGGATCACGTTGTTGATTCGACTCCCTGCTTTTCCTCCTTTCGCTATTGGGTCTCAAGTATTGGAGCGAGGCTTTCAGCGGCACACTCACAGAATTCCTTACGCCGAGCGTATCATTCGCACGCCATAATCACGAATCCGTATGTATCTCCGTACGGCCTCCGGATTGACCTCACTCATCGCCGCGGTTCGGGTCAAACGTGATATCCGGCGGCAGCGGGTCATTGAGCAGCGGGTTCGGCGAGTAATGGCTCACAGTAAATTTGTACGCTGACACGTGGCCGTCGGCAAAAGCGAAGTTGCTGGTGCCGGTGGTTGAATCCAAGCCCCAAGGATTGTAGTAAGGCTGTCCCTGCGTCAATCCATGTACCGGGTACACGTCAAACCAGCCCCGGAATTCCACAGAATAGGGTCCAGCCGGATCAGCCAAGGGGGCCGCCGTCCAGACCTCATCCAGGAGTATCACATCGGACGGGCCTTGGACGCTGCTTAACGGTAGGGACGATTGAATCGCTCCATTGTTAAAATTTGGGTCCGTTGGACTCGCCCGGCTGATCACACCACCTGCCAGCCAGCCATTGATTTCATAACTGCGAAAGCGTTTGGTGGGAGAGTAGCCATCCGTTGCAAGCCAACCATGGGATTGAACCGTCGGGCAAAGAAATACGGTTTGGGCCGGCACATCAATTCCGCGAGCGAGTTCTTCACTGTACGAAAGACTACCCACACCAGGTACATTCACCCGCGCAGTCGGTGGAATCGCATTGGGAGTAGAGTAGATGTAGGGATATAGGAGTTGGTCCCAATAAGGATTGCCGCAATAACTTCCCCAATGCAGGCCGTAGGCCGTGCTGCCCCAAGAAGGTGCACCGCCATGGTTAGTCTGGGCGTATTCAATGATCGCCTGCCCGAGAACGCGCTCATTCGACGCGCACACGGTTTCCATCGCCAGCCCTTTGGCTTTGGCAAGCGCGGGAAGCAGTAACGCGATCAGCAAAGCAATAATGCTGATAACCACCAGCAGTTCAATGAGGGTAAACGCCCGCGGCCACCGCAGCCTGACCATCTGGCGGGGACTGGGTTGCTTTCCCGCATTAACCATTGATCTTTGATCTTTGAAAAACGTGTTCATGGTTGGTACCTCCGAAAAAGTTCGTAAAACCACCCTGCATATTTTGCCGCCTGCTTCAGCAAACGGCTCTTCATTCATTATTTTCGCGGCTTGCGCCCGGAAATTACTACTGGTTCCCGGGACACGCCCAATTCTGCTTTACCAGCGCCAAGCGGAAGCTGCTTCATATTTGACACATATCATTATGGAACATCAAAACCTCAAAGTCAATATCAAATTGCGTCTAAATTTTATCATCCAGCGACACTTTGGCCCATGCCCAATGCGGCCTGATGACACACAAAGCCCTTTAGGGACGCGGGTTTTGTGCGTCATGAGGCTTTAATTGTGTGCGGCAACAAATTGCTTGTTGGGTTTTCGTAATCATGATTCTTGGATGAAACGTCGCTCACGTCATGCGGCGCACCCTCAAGCTTTCCGGCAAACCGCAACGGCCGTTGCGGCGGCGACTTTTTCTTTGCTCGCATTTCCCGTGCAACCGCGACGCGGTCGCATCGCCGGCTAGGCGAATTACTTTTTTCCCGTTGGGGCCAGGGACGGCATCTCATGCGAAATCAGCTTAATGCGGCAGCGTTGAACTCGGATTATGATTTGATGACACCCTATTTTCCCCGGCGGCGCACTGGGCGCGGTGCCGGACGGCCGCGCGTTAATTTGCCGCTTGCCGCGCAATTTGGCGTCTTAGATACAAGACCACCGTCTGCTGCGGCTTAACGACCGGCGGACCATCAATTTTAATATCGCGGCCCGTCGATAAATCCTCGGCCTGTGTCACGCCGGGCGGGATGTGCAGATTATACCGGCCGCTTTTTGTGGTGTTCATTCCGATAAGATAAGGCCCAAAATGCAGCCGATAAAATGAGGCTCGGCCCAAATAGGGTCCCTCCTGCGATGTTTCGCCGTTGCGACCGGCCCGAATTTTATAACCGCGGGGCAGCACGGGTATCGGCATTTTCTGACCGGCAAACGCTTGCTGTGCGTGATCCTGCCGGGTGTAGCCGGGACGAAAGTTTACGTCTGTCCAGTTCTTGCGAATGTCATACATGCCGCTGGAAGGAAATCGGCACTGTTCATTCATGGTTACGAGCCGATCCATCGTCGACTCGGTGAAATGAATGCGCGCCAGATAATTTATTCCCCCCTGGGCGCGATAATATAAGGACGCCCACAGTCGATCGTGACCGTTTTTAATCACCACCACACCATCCTGCGGATCGGCCCAGACAAAATTCTTTTGGCCATGGCTCATGGGTAACCGATAGGGGACTGCGGGCATGGCAGCAACTTTGGCATATTGCTGCGGAACAGATAACGCCGTCAGTACAGTTATACCGCGGAAAAATTGCGATGGGGCCTGCTGTTCAGCGCGGAAAAATTGGTTATCCGCCAGACATTGCTGGGCGTATCCCACAGCCTGCGGGCAGGACATGCCCAACGCCGCCGCCGCTTCCATCATGCAACCCGTGCTGGGATCGCCATAGGCAATAATGGATGGATATAAATCATGCCGCCAGCCGATGACTTCCTCAAGGCGCATGCAGCGATAGCCGTCGCGATCCCGCGCGGGATAGCGAAACAAAGTGCGGGCCAGAAATATTTTTTCATATTGCTTTTTAATCAGCGGATTGTGGCTAAGCCGCCACATGCGGTAGGGCCAAATCTGTATTTCCCCATACGTGGCCACATAACCGAGTTCCCGGGTTAAGCCGGCCCGCGTGACAACTGTGTAATGGTTGCCGTAGGGCATTTGCCAACCATGGGCGGTCCTGCTGCCCAGATATGGAGCCAGGCCCACCGCGATCTTCAGGTAATGCAGTGCGATCGGCTCCGGCCAGGCCAAAGCCGGGTCGATATGCTCCAGTGCCTTGTTGCAGGCGTATAAATTGTATTCCACAATCATGCACTGATTGGAATAGGTACGTTGATGATATTCCAGATAATCTCGACCCGATCTTAACGCTGCGCCCCAAAGTTTAAATCGCGGTAACGTTTTGCCATGCACGCGGACTTCCTGATGCAGATATGGGCCAATATCGTGATAAACTCGGCAGATCGCATCGGCCGCCGGGCCGAAGGTGGACCAGCCGGCATTGCTGAAGGCCTGCCAGCGCCCGCCATGACCATTGGCGGCCTTGGTTGCGGCAATCGCGTGAAGATCAATATCCGCTATAAGCCTTTGGAGCACGGCGCGCTGATGGTAGGCTAAGCACCATGGCGTGTTGTACGCTTTGGCCAGCACGTCCAGGTGATTCATTCCGTCCGGCATTCGCTTATTTCGCAACACGCCGCGCACATAGCCATTGACCGCATTTTTCAATCGCGTAATGGCGCTATAACCCGGTTTTGTACGCACCGGTGCCGGCGGTAACGCCGTTGCCTGCTGATCTCCGACGGGAGGTACGAAGAAGGGATTGGTATGAATAAACAGTCGGTACATCGCCAGGCTCGGCAGTTTCTGAACGCGCTGATATTGCTTCCAGTAGCTGCCGTAAGGCCATTCGCGGCCAATGGCCTGGATTTTCAAGTGCACGGTTTTTTTTCCGCGCGTCATACGCCAGGGCAGCGGTGTTGTGACATAGTAAAAGCGGTCTGCAAAAGGCGGGGCTGGCGGCGCGTTTTCGGCACCATTAAGTGTGTTGTAATCCCCCTGTACCTGGTACCCGACCTGTTTGCCATTGCAGGATAAAATCAGTCGGCCGCGTTCCAACCCGAAATCCGAACCCCAGAATTGACAGGTAATGTAGTTGCGCTTTACCGGATTGGTCCGCATGGTCAGCGTTAAATAGCCGCCATTATCCGCAGGCGGATTCAGCGGCAATAGGCGGACTGCCGATTCACGCAGACCGCCGGTAATGATTTTACCGTGGTGCAGGATTAGTTCATGCCTCTGATCGGAAATTGGATTTCCGAAAACTATCTGGTCCGCCAGGCCGTCGCGCTGAGCGGCGGTCGCGGCCGGGGCGGGGGTCGGAAGGAATGCCGCCGAGGCAAACAATCCAACCGTTGCAACTGAAAGCAATAAACGACGCAATGTCATATCTTGATACTCCACGTGACAGGGTACAGGCCCCTGTAGTTCCCCAACTGTTACCGAGCAGTTACCGCATGAGACCTGTTAAAAATATGCGCCACTCCGGTTTGGACGTTTATCGTCCAGGGGGCCGGACGAGGCAAACGCACTCGCCCGCCGCCGATCTCCAGCGGCATCCAGATATATCGTGAATTCCATAAGTTTCTTGGATTCCAGCGATCTCCCATATAAATAACGGATGTGGCCCGGGAACCGATGATTTTCAACAGAAATCCGGATTGCGAGTTGTAAGTTCTGGTTTTCGGCGGAGCAATATTACGGAATTTGGACCATGGGCCGGCCAGAGATTTGGCCGTGGCATACACATCGGGGTTGGGCCACCAGCTTGTTAAATGCGATCCAATGACATAATACAATCCGTGATAATGCACCAGCCCCAAGCCTTCGAGATGCTGATGGATAAGGCAAATGTTTTTCTTGATGCTCAAGTAATCGCGCGACAACTGCACAATCCGGAATCCCGATGGTCGGTCCTCAAACAACAAATACGCCTTTCCATTGGTATCAGTAAATTCACCAATATCCCGGCTCTGATGGCCTAACGGACGGAACCTTTCTACATAACGGTAATTGCCGTCAATGGTTTTACACACAAACACAGCCACCTCAGCGAGACTGTATCGGTGCGCATCAATATGAGCATACATGACAAAGGTATTTGTGAGTCGGTTGTAGAACACTTTTGGCCGTTCAATGATCCATGTCTTGTCAAAGCCATCGGGCGTGGCCAGTTGAACCACCTTATTGCGAAACGTCCAATGCACCAGATCATGCGAGCTGTAACAGTTGACACAACGTTTTTTCGGATCATTCCGCCGCGGGTGATCTTCACCAAACCAATAGAATGTATTGCCCCGCTTCAAGATACATCCGCCATGAGCATTAATTATCCGCCCGCGATTGTCTCGCCAGGGTGCGCCGGGCCGGATCACGTCCAAGGCGCTAACTTTGGCAGAGGAGACCGGCAGCAGCATGGCTGCGGCGAGTAATAAAACCGAGGGTCCAAAGCGGCGAGATAGGATAAGCATTTTTTTCATTGCAATTCCTTTTTTAAAATCTTCTGTGCGCGAACACCGTAAATAAAAGATCCACCACGCATGCCCGCGCCCCCGTTCTGTCATTGATATTATCGACAGCGCCGAAGCAGCAATCGACGCATCTGCGCCAGCGTCAGGCGGAAACCGCCTTACATTTGGCCTCCATCCTTATGGAACATCAGCCCAAAGTCAATATCAAAGTGCGTCTAAATTTTATCATTTAGCAACAATTTCACAAACGCCAAACGCCGCCATACGACCCCCAAAACACTTTGGCGGCAAAGGTTTATATTGCCGCTTGAACGCTTTCCTCAAGGCTGCGGCACAGGGCCAGAAGCGGCAGGGATAACAGAGCACCGCTGGCGAAATAAATACTGTAGCGGTTCCATTGCAGTGCGCCTGTGGCAACATGGTGGCGGCCGATGCTTTCGAGAAATAAACCCCATATCAGCGGCGACGCCCCCGCCGCAACGTTGACGATGGCCAGAAACACCGCAAAATAATGATTGCGCCCGGCTTTGGGAATGTTCAAGCTCTGCAGGCGATTATTGGCGGCCGCGAAATTCATCCCCGCGATCCCCATGAGCAGATACAAAAAGCCCACGGCGATCGGTGATGCGGGCAGAATTTTCCCGGCCACCGCCCACCATCCCGCAAAGACTACCGCAAACGCCACGAGACTCAAAAGCATAATCGGTTTGGACCCAATTCGATCAATAACCGCGCCGCACCAGAACAGTGAAAGCACACCCCCCAGCGCGGACATTGCGGACAACAGCACAATCGCACTTTCAGAAAACCCCACAACTCCGCGCAGAAAAGCCACCGTGAAAACAGTCAGGCCGCCCAGTACCAGCATGTAAAGAATGTTAAACACACACAAGCGGCGGAATATCTTTTCCGACATCATTCGCGCCATGCCCACCACTTCCCCGGTTTGCGCATGGTGCTCCGGAGCGGAAATATCCGGCACGCGCGTAAGGCATAACACGCTGATTGTTCCACCAATTCCGGCAAATAAGAAAGGCAGGCCGAACTGCCGCGGACCGGGATTACCCAGTAAAAAAGCGGTGGAAGCTAAAAGGGCCAGAAGATTTCCCGATTGACCATACAGTTGATCCCGCAGGAAAAATTTGCCGCGCACATCCGGCGGGATCAGGCCCGTCACCCAGGGCATCCACGCCCCGCCGGATAAACCCCGCAAAGCGCTGAAAATAACAATGCAGAGAAAAATGCCGGCCAGCCGCGCGGCGCTGGAGGTGAATATCACGGTGGTCAGGGCCATGATAAAAATCAGAACCGTGCGTGAACCCCATCCCCAAATCATGACCCGGCGATACCCCATGCGTGGCATAAGGTGCGCTCCGGGAATGTGCAAAATCGCCAGCAGGGGCGGTATCGCGGCCAGTATGCCAAGCATTAAATCGCCCGCGCCCAGACTTTTAGCATATAAAAACAGCGGCGAACCCAACACAATCGGCCAGGTAAGGGCGTTTAACAGTGCGAACCAGCCCGCCCAAGCCGTCCCCGCCGGCAATCCTACCGCGGATAGCGTGCTCAATGGCGCTAGCGGAGCGCCGGCCAGGCGCAGAAGTAAAGAATCCGCCGTCCGGCTTTTTTCCCGCATTGGCAGCCCGGATTCAGAGGAAGCGGCGATAGATTCATCGGGTAGGTTGGTCATGATATTTTTTGCGCCGCAACATCAGCGGCCGCAACATTTCTTGTATTTTTTTCCACTGCCGCACGGGCACGGCGCATTGCGTTCTATCCGCTCGGATAGGAGCGGTTCGTTGTGATGTTCCTCAGCCGCTTCATCGGATTGTTCATCGACGATTTTGCCGCTAACTCCGGCATCTTTGTAATGGCAGGCGAGCAACTTTTTTATGACCACGGCGGCATAGAGTCCATTTCGGATCTCACCACCGCTCGTAGCTTTCTGCACGATCCTGGTAAGGTCGGAAGCAAGATAATTCAGCAGCGGAGGAAACTTCATATCAACGCCCATCGGCAATTCTAACCCCGTGCACATCCAGAATTTACCCATCGGATATATCCGAATGCAGTTCACCTCCCCCGCCGAGGCCTCTGCCGTAAGAGGGCTGTCCGCCAGAAGCATCCGCTGATTGTTCTGGAACAAATCCTCCACCACCAGTGCATCTTCCGCCGGGTACGCCTCCACCACACCGACTAACGTGAAAATCGCCTGCGCCATGGCATCCAGCACCATCTGGCGTTCCGGATCAGTTTGCGGATGGGTGCGGCGAAAGCGCTGAACCGCGTTTTCGCCATCGGCAAACACCCCATACATTGCGAACTCCGGAATAAATAATGCGCCGACGCCCATGCCCGCGATAAGCTCCTTGCCGGGCGCGATGCCCAGCATTTCCAAAGCCTGCGAAAACGTACTTTCATCCAGTTCCCCAAGGATTTCATTTTGCAGTGCCATGCTCACTTCGCGAAGATGCTCACACCGCTTGGACAACCCCGGTAGAACGTCGGCAAATTCCTCCACAGCGCTCATGATATTTCCTCCGCTTGCGGCATCGGCGGACACGAACACACCAAATTGCGATCCCCATACGGATTATCAATGCGACCTACCGCCGGCCAGAATTTATGGACTTTCAAATACTCCAGCGGATAGGCCGCCTTTTCTCGGCTGTAGCCATGGGCCCAGGTTTCACTGGCCAACATGCGTGCCGTATGCGGCGCATTTTTCAGCACGTTGTTTTTCCGATCCACTTTCCCGCTTTCAATTTCCCGGATTTCATTGCGAATGGCGATCATCGCATCGCAAAAGCGATCCAGTTCCGCTTTACTTTCGCTTTCCGTGGGTTCGATCATCAATGTCCCTGGCTCGGGCCAGGAAACGGTCGGCGCGTGAAAGCTATAATCCATGAGGCGCTTGGCGATGTCTTCAACTTTAATTCCCGCCGAGGCCTCAAACTCTCGGGCATCCACAATAAATTCATGGGCACAAAACCCGCGTGTGCCGACAAAGCGGATCGGATAATGTTCTTTTAACCGCGCCGCCATGTAATTGGCATTCAGAATCGCCAATTCCGTGGCACGGGTCAAACCCGAACCACTCATCAAACTGATATACGCCCAGGGAATAATCAGAATTAAAGCGCTGCCATACGGTGCCGCGGATACCGTTCCCAGCGATTTAGCGGTTCCCATGCCGATCACCGGGTGGCCCGGTAAATAAGGAATCAGATGCTCTGAAACGGCGATAGGCCCCATCCCCGGGCCGCCTCCCCCGTGTGGAATGCAGAAGGTTTTATGCAAATTCAAATGGCAGACATCCGCCCCCATATCCGCCGGCCGGCACAGGCCGACCTGGGCGTTCATGTTGGCACCGTCCATGTAAATTTGGCCGCCATGGGCATGGACAATGTCGCATATTTCCCGGATATGTTCTTCAAATACCCCGTGCGTGGAGGGGTACGTTACCATCAGACACGAGAGATTTTCCTGATGCTGTTTCGCCAGGCGGCGTAGATCCCCCAGATCAATATCGCCGTGTGCGTCGCACGCCACCGGCACGACCTGCAAACCGGCTACGGTCGCGCTGGCCGGATTGGTGCCATGCGCGGAAACCGGAATCAGGCAGATATTTCTACCCGGTTGCCCCTGACCGCTGTGATATGCCCGAATCGTCATTAAGCCGGCGTATTCGCCCTGAGAACCCGCATTGGGCTGGAATGATACCGCCGAGAAGCCGGTAATTTCACATAAAAACCGTTCAAGCTGGCTCATTAAAATCTGATAACCCGCCGCCTGATCCGGCGGGCAGAACGGATGGACATCCGCCCATTGCGGTGCCGTAATGGGCATCATTTCCACGGCGGCGTTAAGTTTCATGGTGCAGGACCCCAGCGGAATCATCGACGTGGTCAATGATAGATCGCGTGATTCCAGCATGCGCAAATAACGCTGCATTTCGGTTTCGCTATGGTGGGTGTTAAATACCGCATGCGTCAGAAAGCGGCTGGTACGAGCCAGCGCCGTCGGATATTGCACACGCATGTCCTGCACCACTTGATTCAACAGATAAGGCAGAGGCCGCCCCTGTGAAAATACATGCAGCAGCGAATGCACTTCTTCCAGATCGGTTAATTCATCCAGGGATAAGCCAATCGTTCCGTCCCCCAATGGACGGAAATTAAATTTACGCGCTGCGGCGTCCTGTATAATTTGTTGGGTTGTTACGCCCGGCGATGGAATAATCCGCAGCGTATCAAAATAATGCTCATGCATGATTTTGTAGCCCATCCGCTCCAATCCGCCGGCCAAAACCAGCGTCCATGCGCGAATGCGCAGGGCAATATCCGTCAGGCCCTGCGGGCCGTGATAGATCGCATGGGCCGCGGAAATAATCGCCGGCAGAACCTGCGCGGTGCAGATGTTGCTGGTGGCTTTTTCCCGCCGAATGTGTTGTTCACGGGTTTGAATCGCCAGTCGGTAGGCCGGCTCGCCATTGACATCCCGCGAAATGCCTACAATGCGGCCCGGCATTTTTCGCGTAAATTCCTCCTGTGCCGCCAGGAAACCCGCATGGGGGCCGCCGTAGCCCATCGGCATTCCCAAACGCTGGCTGGAACCCACAGCAATATCGGCTCCAAATTCCCCCGGCGGTCGCAGAAGTGTCAGCGCCAGCAGATCCGTCGCCACCACAAGTTTAATTCCCGCCTGATGGGCCTGCTTCGCCAGATCATCCAAGGGAATAATCTGACCGTCGCTTGCGGGATATTGCACCAACATGCCGAAGATTTTTCCGGATTTGCAATCCATTTGTGACGCGGCACCAACGACCGGCGTGATGCCCAGACCCATCGCCCGTGTATGCACCACGTCAATGGTTTGCGGATGGCAATTTTCCGCTATGAAAAATATGTTACGCCCCGGCTCGGCGATGGAATGGCACATGGCCATGGCTTCCGCGGCGGCGGTGGCTTCATCCAATAAGGACGCATTGGAAATGGGTAATGCGGTAAGCTCCGCTACCATGGTTTGAAAATTCAGCAACGCTTCCAGCCGGCCCTGGGCAATTTCCGCCTGGTAAGGCGTATATTGGGTATACCAGCCCGGATTTTCCAGAATGTTCCGCTGTATAACCGGTGCCGTTATGCAGCCGTAATAGCCCATGCCAATCAGCGACCGGAATTTTTTGTTTTTCGCCCCCATGACATTTAATTTTTCCAACAACGCCCGTTCGGAAAGCGGCGCGGGCAACGCCAGTTTGCGGCTCATGCGAATGGCGGACGGAACCGTCTTATCCACCAGATCATCCAGCGAAGCCAGCCCGAGCGTTTGCAGCATCAGCGCGACTTCATCCTCAGATGGACCGTTATGGCGGGCGGCAAACCCACCCGCCGGTTCCAGTAAAGCCCAGTTCCGGCCGGCTCGGGAATCAAGGTTGGAAATCACAGGGGCGACTTGCGCATTCATAATATTGCAATACCTTCAAATAATATTTCATGGTAACTGTTTAATTAGATAATGCCGTTCCAATCGGGCGGAAGTGCCAAAATCGGCAGGCGGCTATTATTCAGAATCGCCCGCTGGATGTTGCCTTCAATCAGCCGCTCCAGCACTCCCTGCCGCGAAAGGCCCAGAACGATCATCGTGGCCTCATGCTCTGTAGCGGCCTGAAAAAGTCCATCTACCAGATCATTGGCAAATAAAAGCTGCGATTCTACCCGCGGATTGGTCTTTTTTAGCTGCGCGACAACATCTTTAAGCGCCCGTTCGCCCGGACTATCTTCCTTGGCACTTTCCGAAAGCGCCACCACCACATGCACCGCAATAATCGGCGCATCAAGGCGATTGGCCCATTGCCCTAAAGCATCCAGACGCTTATCAGGCGTCCATTGTTCGGAAACTGCCAATAGTATTTTGCTCATGAATCTCTTTTCCACATCCGATGGCTAATCGGAATTCTTTACACCGCCCGCCCGACATTCTACCACATCAGCAGCCACGTCAGTTTATCAGCCCCAAAGTATACCCCAACCCCCCGCCCCCGCCACCAGCGCGCCGGCATCTCCAGAAAGATTTATAATTATGGAATGAATGTCGCGCATTTTGCTTCGAGATCATAAAGTTCCACAGGCTCGGCTAGCCAATTCCACGCTAATGGGGCATGAGAACAGAAAGTAGAGAGTTTGACCGCGGGAGTATTCATGTCTCGGCGACAGCCCCTCTTCTGCCTCAGCCTTATTTGCTGCTCCGTTTTCAACTCTCTACTTTCTCATCTCTCATCAGGCGCTATTGCGTACCGGCCACGAATCTTTAAACTACCGAACTTCAGGGTACTGGAAAGGCAGAAGACTATTTTGGCTACGGTTACAGAAACACAAATTCCCGGTTTTCCGATGCGGCGCGGCAAGGTACGCGATGTTTATGATCTTGGCACGCAATTGCTGATTGTGGCGACCGATCGCATCAGCGCCTTTGATGTCATTTTACCCACGCCTATACCGGAAAAGGGAATTATTCTCACGGCTTTAAGCAATTTCTGGTTCACACTTTTCGCGCCGCATATCAAGCACCATCTGCTGGCCACACGCCCGGCGGAATTTCCGGCGGTGCTGCGGCCCTTCCGCGCGCAATTGGCCGGGCGAACAGTGCTGGTGCGTAAAACCGCTGTGATACCCATTGAATGCGTGGTGCGCGGTTATCTTGCCGGTGGCGGCTGGAAAGAATATCGGAAAACCGGTGGCATCTGCGGCGTCAAATTACCGCATGGTTTAATGCTGTCACAGCAATTACCCACACCCATTTTCACGCCCACCACCAAGGCCGAAAAGGGCCATGATGAAAGCATCACATTTGATCAGGCATGCGATAAAGTTGGGCGCGAGTTGATGACAGAATTGCGCGACACCTCCATTAAGCTTTATAACCTTGCCGCGGAGGCGGCGCGCCTGCACGGCCTGATTGTGGCTGACACCAAATTTGAATTCGGCGTGGATCCAAAAACCGGACGCCCCATTCTTATTGATGAGGTCCTCACGCCGGACAGTTCGCGATTCTGGCCGCTGGTGGATTACAAACCAGGACTGGAACAGATAAGCTTTGACAAGCAATATGTAAGGAATTATCTCGAAACATTAACCTGGAATAAACGCCCGCCCGGCCCCACCTTGCCGGCGGAAGTAGTGCAGCAAACACGTCGAAAATACCTGGAAGCTCTGAAACAACTCACCGGCGATCACCTGGATCAGGTAAGGCACTGTCTGGATCAGCAGGATGTCCGGTTGGCCGGTCTGTAAAAGGCGGTCAGTGGGCCTGCCTCGCCAACGGCATGATGCCCAAGCGATTGGCCGACGTAAACAGCGCATAACGCCGATGCGGATTAAATTGCAGCAACAGCCAAAGGCGCAGCGTGGATTGCACTCTGGGCGGTTGGCTGTGCAGCCAATTATAAAAGTCTCTGCCCCGACGTGGATGTGCGGAAAGAAAAATCTGCCCATAGGCAAATAACGCGCTGTAACCCGTGGGAATCCCGGAAGCCCGCCCTCCTGAATGCCCACTGGACGGCATTAACCCGCCTTGTGGCAACGTGGAGTTCACTGTAGCACGAGTTTGACAGGCCAGAATGGTAACATGGCGCGTCATGGAATAGGCCAATGCGGTTGTGTTGCGATGCAAAATGACAACCCCATGAAAGGCCAGCCACGCCCGCGCCGACCACGCCAGCGGCAGCATGATGCCCCGCGTATGGGGCGCTACCCATCCGGAGCCGTGCAACGCGCGATTGATGCGGATGGTCGTGCCAATGCGCACGGCTGCGGTCGGAAAATCAGTTTGCCATTGAAACGTATTTTGAGCTGCGGCGGTGGTGGCTATAAGAAAGCAAACCGCGGCAGCCGAAAGCAGCACCACGCCGATCACAATGCTTAATATAAAATACCATCCTCGTGGCACTGCCCAGCCCAGCAGAATCACCATAAGAATGGTTACCGGCCCGATGGCCCATGCGACCGTTTCCCATGACTTTGGCGCATGTACCGGCGGCAATCGCATACGGGAAAGATGCGGGACAACCACCGGCGGGCCGTGGGAAAAACCATTAAGCCGCAACATTTTCCAGATCGCCAAACCGTGGGCGGATTTCCCGATGGTCCTCCAAGCGGAAGATGGCAAAAGTCTGCTTTGCCCGGCACCGATATAAACCAGACGCATTCCCAGCCCCAGTAGCGCCATTACCCGCCGGGCCGAAAGCTGCTGTGCAGTCGCCCCATTGAGCAATAACCATCGGCAAGATGCAACATTGAGCACAGGCGTACCGGCCAATTGCCGCCGGGAGAATAACACGGGTGATACCGGCTTGCCCAACGCCCGGGCCAATGCGGGAATTTCTGACCTCATAGCGCGGGGAACCGCAACTGCTATTGCACCTTCGGTATGCGCTAAAGGCATGTCAACCTTAGCGCGCAGCACCCGCACCAGCCTCCCGGAGCGAAAAAGCTTCACCACCACCGGCCACGCACCGCCCAATGCGTCCGCCCCGGCGACATACGCCAGCGGGATAAGAATATGCCGGCGATACACCGCCAGGCGGCGACGCACAATCGGCCCGCCACGGCTATCCTGTATTTCCACTGTAATATTGCCGCCCGAAAGCGGTGGAAGTATCAACCGCAATGTCGCCCATGAATTCACATGCGGAACCACCCCGCCGTTCAGGGCAATGCGCATCGGGCCTAAGGGGGCCATAGCGCGTAGCGCCGGCAGCGGGGCCAGAAATAACGTGCAGAGAATGACCCCCAAAAAGCAGCTCAGGTTAAACCATCGGCGATTCGACATGCCCGACACAGTATCCCCAGCGGCGTTCAACGGCAACATGGGAAAGGCGGCTTTTTCCGGCTTGGCACAGGCTTATCCCGGGCTTTTGCGATTTTTTGGCCTCCGGGGTATACTGCGGAGCTTTGAATTTGTTAATGGACGGTTGATAGGCTTAAGGATCAGAACATGGCACGCAGAAAAAGAAATCATAAATTACGTTGGGCCGGCAAGGCCGCCAATCATGGCCGCAAGCCCAGCCGGGGCCGCATTAAGGGCTGGAGCGCTAAGCACTACGGGCTGTAATACAGGCCTCAAAATCCTGAAAAAATTCAGGATAGGTCTTGGCGGCGCAAAGCGGATTTTCAATTTCCACTCCCGGGATGCGCGTACCGGCAACCGCAAAGGCCATGGCCATGCGGTGATCATCATACGTGCAAATACGGGCACCGTGCGGTTTGGCCGGCGGATCAATGACAATGCTATCAACCGTGGTGGACACCGTAGCGCCAAGTTTTGTGAGTTCTTTTTCCAGAGCGGCCAAGCGATCGGTTTCTTTTACCCGCAAATTTCCCACGTTGACGATTTGTGTGCGCCCCTGCGCAAATAATGCCACTACAGCCAATGTTTGAACCATATCCGGAATCCCATTCATATTGACGGTAATGCCGGTGAGATTCCGGCATCCGCCCAAATGTATTGCATCTGCTTCCATCATCATATTGGCCCCCATTTGCCGCAATACATCAGCAAACAGAACGTCCCCCTGCAGGGAATCGCGGCCCAAACCGTGGATAGTCACTTGTGCTCCGGGACATATTGCGGCGGCGGCGAGAAAATAGCTGGCATTGCTGGCGTCAGGTTCAATGGCGTATGGCCGGCCCTTGTAGCCGCTGCCGTGGGGAATATGAATGACCCGATTAGCGACAGAATTGTCAGAAGCGCGAACCGTCCGGCAGGTTATGCCAAACTGCTCCATCATAGCCAAGGTCATGCGAACATACGGCTCGCTGGTAACCGGGCCGATTAATTCCACCTGCACGGCATTGCGGGCCAAAGGTGCGGCCATGAGAATGGCCGAAATGTATTGACTGCTTTGGCTGGCCGCAAACCGGCACGTACCGCCGGAAATGCCCCCGCCCACCAGCACCGGCGGGTAGCCCGGTTGGCCCGCGTAATCGGCGCTTGCGCCAATGGCCCGAAGCGCTTCAACAAGCTCGCCAATCGGACGCTGCCGCATACGTTCCACGCCATCCAGCACGTAACGCCGATCACCACTAGCGCACAGGGCCGCAAGAAAGCGAATGGTCGTGCCGGAATTGCCGCAAAATAATTCGGCGGCGGCATTGGGAATCTTTCCGCCTAAGCCTTCAACCGAAATGCTTTTTCCCGGCTTATCAACCGCCAGAGCAAACCCCAGCTTCTGCAATGCTTCGATCATCCGTAATGTGTCATCGGCGAAAAGCACCCCCGTGAGGGTGCTATTTCCCTCGGCCATCGCCGCCAGAGGCAGCGCGCGGTTGGTAATACTTTTGCTGCCCGCAATACGGGGCGCGGCCCTGAAAGGCCGCCCCGGCGGAGTGATGGTAATGACATCAGGCATTTTTTCGGGCATAAGTGCAACAACGCTTTGCGTGAAACCGCTGAATTATTGGGCTTGCAGAGCGGAAACCCTGTGCGGGATGGGAACTTTTGGAAAAAGTTTCTGCACCGCGCCGGCCTGCCCCTGAGAACCGGTAATGGCATTGACCGCCAAAAGTACAGCAACCGGGTTACTCTGGGCATTAAGACCGGAGAGCGAAAAATTGGTCGTTCCCGTAATGGCGTTCATGGCTGCGGCGGCATTGCTGATGACAGGGAATGCGGAAAGCATCTGTTTGCGATCCAATAACTGGGCCTTTAGATATTGTGCGGTATCACTCATCAGAACCGTTAATGTGTTCATGGCTGCAAGTTTTTGTGCATCCGTCAAGGTTGCACCATGCTGAGCCGCTTCCGCCAGGTCCGCCGTCAGACTGCTGAGGATATCCAGATTGGTGGGCACCACATCCTGATAATGTGCAATACCACGGGCCACCGCTTTGGCGATGAGATTGGCCAAGCCGGGCGGAAGGGGATTTTGTGTCAATAAAACAGAGCTCATTTCAGCAGCGACCAGCGGATCAGTTTCAACGGCCAGAGCTTGTTGCACCGCCGCGACCGCCTGCTGGTAGGCCGGCCCGATGGACATCAGGGCGGAAAAAATATTCCCCATCCCTTTGGCTCCCCAATAGCGAACCGCGGGATTGGCATTGGTCAGTGCGGCCTGCAGCGGTGCCTGCATGCTGATGTCACTTATTGAGCCGATGGTGATGGCGGCATTCAGTGCCGTTTTCTTATTAGATAACAGAGAAGTAAAATCATTAGCCACCTGCGTTCCAAAATCGTAGGTAAACTCAGCCGATGGCGGATTGGTTTTTGATAAAAGTGGAGCCAGCAACTTGCGCCGCGCGCGAACCATCGCACGGCGATGCGCCGCCGCCGACATTTGCTGCGCATAATATTGCACAAAGGCGGCGATTTGGGTCTGGTCGGATGCGGTAGGCGTACCGCGGCTCGGGGGCGGCAGAGGCGGGGCCGCAGCGGATGCTAATTGAGTTAGAAATAAACCCGCCGAACCCAGCAGGGACAGTACCACGCGTTTTTGCCGCTTAGCCATAAATCCTGTTTCTCCGATGCGATGAAGGCCTGATCGGCCCGCTGAATCAGCAGCAGGCATGATACGATTTCTCCGCCCAAAGCCGTCCGCACAATGTTGAACCGTAACACGCGCCGTGCCGCATGTCAAGATTCCGGCGCGGTCAGGCTGTACCGGGGTCCTTGGCGGATTGGTCTTGAGCCTGCGAATCCGGCGTAACCTTGCGGCGGGATTTCCGCGCTGTGGCCGCCCGGCGCTTGGCGGTGACTGTCCGCACCGCGGGTTTAACCATTGTTACCGCACCGGCCGCATGCAGGGCCATCAGTTGGTCCCGCAATTGCGCCGCTTCTTCATATTTTTCACCAGCCACCGCTTTCTTCAGCAAGTTATTGAGTTCCTCACGCGGGTCCGGCGGCAACTGTCGGCGAATGTCATGAATCATATCCGACAAAATTAAAGCTTCCGGCGATTCTTTGGCACCGGGGTGGCCATAGGCTTGTATGACATTGCGCAGTGTGCCGCGGAGAAAGGCGATAGCCGTATTGATATAACCATCACGCAAAGCGGCACAGGCGCGCGCTCGTCCTTCCATCATAACAATATACGGACGATACTGTTCGAGAATTTCCCGGTCCTCCTCGGTGGGGCCGAACTTATGGCACAAGTTAAGCACCCCGATATTATGGCGCGCGTCCCGCACCACGCCATCATATTGTCCCAGTACAAACAGGCTTAAATAGCGGTGATAAAACATCGCCGATTCTTCGCGTAATAACTGACATTCGCGCCGCGTAAGCTGAAAATCTTTTTCCTCACCGGTGGTTTCTCGGTGCTTTTTCAGGCGATGAAGTTGATAATCCAACTCAGTGGCGTGTTTATGCGGCCGTTTGCCATCGGGGCGGCCGCTGACTTCCATTTGCAGCAGTCCCAAATCCAGCCGTAACTGAATTTTAGCTTTGCCGTCGCGTCCGCGGATAATGCGAACATTGACTTGTCCGGGTTCAAAACTCCAACCGGAGAGGGCGGAAGAAATATCCACACTCTCGGGATTTTTTGGCGTGCGCCGCATTTTGCACCTCCCGTAAAGTAACACCACCCTCACAGCTCTAACTGAGATTATAGCGTGTGCCGCTGCGGCTGCACGCAAAACTTGAGAAATTTTTGTTCCGCTAAAGATTTTTTGCGTCCCAAAACATCCCATCGCTCTTCGCGACAGTCGCCCTTTTGTCCCAGTCCCTGCGCGACAGGACTCTACTGTTCACCAGTTCCAAATTCCAATGCCCTATTGGGCCTTTGGTACAAATCGCAATGAGAGTAGTTGATAGAAAGTAGACCGCAGGAGGGGTTTCGTTTCGGCGACAGTCGCTCTTTTGCTCCAGCCGAATTTTGCTCTACTATCTACTCTCTCCAAACTCCTGCTCTATTTTTGCCTGCGGAAAAAATGCGCCCGGCGGGAGTCGAACCTGCAACCTTCGGCTTCGGAGGCCGACGCTCTATCCAATTGAGCTACGAGCGCGAATCGTGCTGCAAATATTAACACATTCCGCGGCAGGCGTCCAAAGCTTGGGTTAGCCTGGGTTGGTGCCGGAGTCAGCAGCCTGCGTTACGGGCTGCTTAATGCCGGATTACAGGCTCCATGTCTGCCGCTATTGGAGACGCCTTTCAGTGCTAACGGTATTGGCGACAAACGCGCTGCCCCGATAGCGTAAGATGAAACTTCGTAAAATTAAAAAAACGACATAATAGCGATTTTTTCTAAGCCTTTTACGTATGGATGTCTGATAATAGTTTATTGGATCGCCAATAAGCTTCCGGCGGCATGGAAGGCCGCCTCAAGGCATCAGTAACGCGCGACGGGATTACAACATGACTTCAGGGTCTAAGATACTTCAGCGGATCATTGCCGTTACAGCAGCGGGCTTTTTTTGCATTAGCGCGGCTGTGGCCGTAGGTGGGGACCGGGGAAATTATCAATCCGGCGCATCACGCCCGGCAGATGTCGGCAGCCGCGGTGAAAGCTCAACAGTTTTCCCCGCTCCGGGAAAGCCGGAATTAAGTTATACGCAGCGTGTGGCTCTGGCCTGGCAGATCGCATTAGCGGCGAATAATTTTTCGCCGGGGATTCTGGATGGAAACTTCGGCCCCCATTCGCGCACCGCGTTAAAGGAATATGCGGCACGGTTTTTTCCGGGCGTCAATCCATTGGATCCGCATAACCCCGCCGTATTTAACGCGTTGGGTGTGGATGTGAAACATGTTATTACACAATACACCATCACGCAGGATGACGCTGACTCGGTGGGACACCTGCACTGGACTTGGCGAAAAATGGCGGCCGCGACGCGTATGCCTTATGCCTCACTGGAAGATTGCCTGTGCGAGAAATTTCACTGCACGGAAAGCTTGATGCGGGCGCTGAACCCTGATGCGGACTTACAGAATTTGTCCGTGGGACAGACCTTGAATGTGCCCAATATCCGGCCGTTTCCCGGCCCCAATGATTTCGGCAATCCGGGCGGCCTGCAGGCTGTGATTCAGCAGGACAAGCAAACGTTTCCCGAAGTGCATGTGGCCTATCTGACGGTGAATCTGGCCCAGAAGGCGATCCGGGCGTACAACCGCCACAACCAGCAGGTGGCGCTGTTCTGGTGCTCCATTGCCGCCCATAAGGCGGATTTACCCACGGAAGATGCGGTTATTAAAGATATTGCACTGGACCCCAATTACACGTTTCTTCCATCGATGTATCCGCAGGCGGATATTGATCATCGCTTAATTATTCCGCCGGGGCCGCGGAATCCGGTGGGAATTGTCTGGATGGGCTTGGATTTACCGGGCGTGGGCATGCACGGCAATCCCGTGCCGCAGCACATCGGCCTGACCGGTTCGCACGGCTGCTTTCGCATGTGCAACTGGGATGCGGTGCATCTGCTGACCATGGTACATATTGGCCTGCCGGTGATTATGATCAATCCGAAAAAGCCCATTCCACTTACGGTGCCCCTGCCGGCGGGCATTAATCCGCCCGGTTTACCGGAACAGTCCGAATATGCTGATGCACCTGCATCACGGCATCACGGCAACACGCCATAAAAAAGGGCGCCCCATGGGCCGCCCCTGATTATTTTATTTTTTTCTGATCAGCATGGAATAGCTCGCCGATATCGGCAGCCAATCAGCCCGCTTTTTTATGAGTGTAATACGTGGGCATCGGGCTGCCGAGCTTTTTCCATTGTGCGATAACCGCTTCGGCCTTGCCGGCGCTGTTGAGCACATGCAGTTTGCGCTGCACCATGGAGATAATGGCTTCGCGTGCCGGCCCAAGGTAATTGCGCGGATCAAATTCCGCCGGCTTGGTGGCAAATACTTCGCGAATCTTTGCCGTCATAGCCAGGCGTAAATCGGTGTCAATGTTCACTTTGCATACGCCATATTTGCGCACCGCCATGGAGATTTGATCTTCCGGAACGCCCTTGGCGTTGGGCATGGCACCGCCGTATTTGTTGACCAGATCAATAAATTCCTGCGGCACGCTGCTGCTGCCATGCATAACCAGTGGAATGCCGGGGCAGGTTTTCATGATTTCTTCGATGCGGTTAAACGCCAGTTTGGCTTCATGCTTGAATTTGAACGCTCCGTGGCTGGTGCCAATGGCGACCGCCAGCGAATCCAGGCCGGTTCGCTTGCCAAAGTCGGCGGCCTGCTGCGGATCGGTAAGAAACTTTTCCACGTTCTTTTCATATTCATGCGCATCCATGCCGACCACATCTTCTTCAATACCGCCCAGCATACCGAGTTCCGCCTCAACCACGACCCCGGCCGCATGCGAAACTTTCACCGCTTCCGCCGTGAGTTTCACGTTTTCCTCATACGCATGGTGGCTGCCATCAATCATGACGCTGGTATAGCCGTCGTTGATGCAGGTTTTAATCAAATCAATGGTATCGCCATGATCGCAATGGATGCACACGGGAACTTCGGGGTGATCCTCTACCGCGGCATCGATGATGTGCTTGAGATAACGGATGTTGGCGTATTTGCGGGCACCCTTGGAAATCTGCAAGATGCACGGACTTTTCTCTTTGGCGCAGGCTTCAATAATGGATTGCGCCAATTCCATATTATTCACGTTGAACGCGCCGATGGCAAAACCGCCGTCATAAGCGAGATCAAACATAGGTTTGGTAGACATCAATGGCATGGTTTATTACTCCTGTATGGGTTAAAAATAAAAATCCAAAACACACTCCAAGCCCAATATTGTAGAGAAAACCGTTCACACTGACCAGTGGTGAACTCCCGACGGGTTTTTTAGCGGTGGATAGGGCGATTTTCTCTCTATTTTTTCTTTGCTTTTACGGCCGGAACGTAGTACAAGTATGTTTATGGACTGCCCGGTACGAGGTGTAGCCTTGCTATCAAATTCCCGGGCGGGGAACAAATTGACAACGCGCGTAGGCAGTTTCTGAACCGGGTGTTGTGGAGATAGGAAAACGCGGAAGCCCCAGTTTAATCGGCCCTTAAGGGACCTGGAACTGGGCGATGCTTAGACTCGCCCGCCACCCCTTCGGCCTGATCTGAAACAAGGAACCGGATATGAAGCCTCCGGAGAAAAAACCACGAATTGTAATGATGTGTCCCTCATGCGCGGGGGCCTTGGACAATGCGCATGTCAAAAAGCCCTTTTTGCCGTTTCTTTTTAAGCCCTCCAAAATCCGATGTCCGCATTGCGGCCGCAACAGCGAATACAAAGAAACCAGCATCATGGCCGAGTCTTATCAGCATTGGCAGGAACAGTTGCGGCATCAGGTGGAGGCGTCATTAAGTTATCTTCCGACCATGACCCGGGAGGAATGCTTCGCCGTGCTGAATCCGAAGCATTTTGATGACAACATCCATCATGCCCATCACCTGGCAGACATGGAAAAATATATTGCGCAGGTCTTCAAACCAGTCTTGCGCGACCGGGCGCTGGGCCATGACGATTGCGAACTATTGCTGACGCCCTTTCAACACCACGGTGTCGCGAAAGCCCTGAATATTTATGGCCACTGCGGCCACGAACACAACACCGAGGCGTGGACCTTATTGATCACTCGTTTGGGCAGTAAGGAATTTTTAACCTGCTTGACCGCCAGCAGTCCGACTACTGATATCGGCTCCGTTCTGGATACCCAAGGCACGGTTTCAATTTGGCCTACCTCACGCGTGGCGGCCCCACCCGCCGCGCCGCACGAACATAACGGAAGTTCCGCGCGCCGGTAGCGGCGTGGCAGGTAGTGCCGACGCACCATTGTCATGAGCTTTAGCCGCCGTTACGACTCGTTGTCGCTTTGCCGTCAGTTCATCGTTGATCGTTGCCATATCGATCCGCGATCCGTGCAAATTGTCTGCGCCGCCGCAGCGATCCATAACTCTAACCGGTGCCCCGCACCGCGTCTCATTAAGGCCGCCGCAGGCAGTTATCAATCCGGTATTAAGTGATGCAACTCACATTCCCATTTCCGAAACCCGCATGTTGGATGGTATAATATATCGGTAAGGTGGCAGACCGGTGGTTGCAGCAGATATTTGACAACTCTCCCATCGGAATCACGCGGCGCGTTTTTCAGTGGTTTGCTGCGGTATATAGTGATTAAATATGCTTGCCGTGCAACAACTGTGCGATCTCGAACGTTTGAATTGCTTTTGCGAGACTTAGGGCATTTCCGAGATGTGATTGTTCGGCTCGGCATTGCGCAATGATTTTCACCCCCACAGCGATATAGACATTCTGATTGACTTTGCTGGTCTCCAAGCCCTGACCCTGGAGTCGTATACCCAAATGCGTGAAGAACTCTCCGCCATCTTCAACGGCAGAGAAATCGACCTCGTAGAAAAGAAGAGGCTGATCGACCCATACCGTCGCCACGAAATTCTTCGGACGCGCGAGGTTATTTACGCCCACCGACATTAAAGATGCCGCACGCCTGAACGACATTGTACAAGCCGCCGCAGCCCTGGCCTACAACAGCCTGGTAATCGCGTGGCCGGAAATCGCCCAACTGGCCCGCAAAGGAATACCGGTTCAGGCCCAAGCAAAGGAGTTGTTCTGATGGCCCGCCGCCACCGCATCACAAAACAAGCGCCGGCAAAAAACACCGCGCGTGGCCACAGGGGATACGCACATCGCCCGTCAATTCTCGCACAGCCTGTGCGAGAATTACCTGATCCGGAACCTGCATGCCCCACGGTGGGGCGCGGCAGGATTTGAAATATCCTAAGACAGAGGAAAGTGGCCGGCGAAATTAGGTCGTTCGGGAACGGTGCCGGGGCGCGTTGGGAACAAACGGGGCCGAATAAGGATAGCGATTCCCTTAAATAGGGGTAGTAATAAGGGTATTGGTTCGATTTGCAAACACGGGGCTGACACATGGGAATCGCCTATACTCCGATTGGCCTTCAATGGGACAAATTAGTACTACAGCGCAATATTTGCTCAAGCTTTAGCCGTATGTGGACCGATAGATCAGTCATTGAACAAGGAGGTTC
>DAHVEJ010000310.1 GCA_027313145.1 Phycisphaerales bacterium
GCGGATGCCACATAGCCCAAGGTCCGGAATTGATGCTGCAACGCCTTGTTGTTATTCGCTGTGGCCCCCACCAGTGCGGTATCCCGCATGGCTGCATACACCGCCTCTACATCATAATCCCGGAAGCCCCGCACATACGCTCCGGCAATCATGCCCACCACATGAAATCCCGTCATGCACCAGGTTTCATTGCCCCACAACGGCCAGACCGGCAGGGAATGCTGGTTTAACTGCTTATAGTCGGCTAAAAGTGTTTTAATGACATCGTTGGTGCGATGTGGCTGCATGAGCATCATCAACGGGAATTCACCGCGATATATATCCCATATCGACATCGTGGTGTAATTGGTAAATCCCGGGTTGGCATGGTTTTTACGATCTTCCCCACGATAGGTGCCGTCCACATCATTAAATGTTGCCGGGGCCACCATGCCGTGATAGGCTGCGGTATAGAATGTTTCGGTAAGTTCCTTATTGGGAAACTGTGCCTGAATGGCGGAAAGTGCTTTATTCCATACTTTCTCCGCCTGCTGATGCACAGCATCAAAATCAAATACCGGCATTTCCGCTGCCAGATTCTTACGTGCGCCTTCTATACCGGTACAAGATAACCCCACGCGCACCAACAGTGGCTTGGAGCTATGGGCATGACTGAAGATCGCTTTAATATGCGTTCCTGAGAAGCGGTCGGGGGCGGTTGCGGCGCGGATATGGCCATCCACTTGCACGTGGGCTTCGGCAATGGGATGGGAGAATTCCATGACAAAATAGACCTGCTTATCGGCTGCCCAGCCATGGGTGTAGCGTTTACCGCTGATGGTTGTGGGATTTTCAATATTCAATTGCGCATGGTAAACCGTGCAACCCAGACCATGCACCAAATCCAGTATCACGCCCCGGCGTGTTGCTTGCGGCAAGGATGGATAGGTATAGCGGTGCATGCCGCAGCGTGTGGTGGCGGTTAATTCCGCCTTCACACGCGGCGTTTGCAGATACACGCTGTAATACCCGGCACGAGCGGTTTCCTGCTGATGGGAAAAGCTGGAACTGTAGCCCGTGCCGCCACC
>DAHVEJ010000311.1 GCA_027313145.1 Phycisphaerales bacterium
CTCCATGACCGGCCTTCGTAATGGTCAAAGCCCAAATCGGTTTTATCACGCTGGAAAAATTGTTCAATGGCAAAACGACCTCGGCTCAATTGCACACAACGCTTGGCGGTTGGTGGAACTTTAAGACTCGCCAAGTACAGATGGTAGGGATTCTCGTGGCCGGTGGGCCAGTCCACCACCAGCCACGTCTGCGGCCAATCGCCGGTCTGTTCATTGAGATCGCCTAACACGTAGACCGGCAGCCACCCAATCCGGGTGGTACGCTTGCCACCGTCTGCGGTACGCCAGGCGACAGGGTGCCACTGCTGGCCTGTGATGGTTCGGCTCAAGGCGGATAATGAGTGGCTCGGAGGCTGATCCTTGGCTGGCCCCCAGTATTTCTTGGCCTTTCGGATTTGCACCGGTTTGGTCCAAGCCGACACGTCACTACCAGCGTTAAGAAAATACTCGCAGCCACATTCCCGTACGCCCCGCCGGAATTCCGCTGAAATTCCATAAATTTCATCCCCCAGTACTGGTGCCAGGCTTACGCCATCGTCCCGGACCTGCCTGATCAAAGACAATGCGATCTCCGGTTTGGTCTGGAACCTTGTCCCCGGCGGTACGCCCGCCGCCGCACACCGCGCGGGATCATCCGTCCAAATCCTGGGCAGATACAACTGCCCGGCCACGGGGGCGGCTATCTCGCCGTCAGTTACCGCCACGCCCACACTGACTTGGCAATTGGCCTGCTTCCCCACGGCTCCGCAGTATTGATGCGTTACACCGACCGAATGCTTACCCTGCTTGAGCCAACCGGTCTCGTCAACGATCCACGCCACCAGTGGTTCCAACACCGGCACGACCTCCCTTCGGATGGTGCGCCAGACTGTCTGATCGTCCCACGGGCTGTCCGAAATGAACTGTTGAAGCTTTTGGCTGTCCGTCCCCAGCCGCTCCGCCATCGGCTCAATGGATTTACGCTCTCCGGGAATCAGCAGGCCCTGCACATACAGCGCAGCACCCTCACGACGCTCAC
>DAHVEJ010000312.1 GCA_027313145.1 Phycisphaerales bacterium
ACGGAGGGCCAGGGGGCTGTGGGCGCGAAGCGAGGAGGATTGTGTATGGGAACATACATTGACGACGAGCGACAAAGTCCACAGCCGCCTCGCCTCCATCCCCCCTGTACCCCGTCCCCTGTAACCCGTCACCTCCGCCCTCCAACTCCCAACTCCTGCATACTCGCATGGCTCCCGCACGGGCGTTAACCCTGATTGCCTTGCTTCGCAGGCTGTGTTACATTGTATTACATGAATACGCTATCCATACGCATTCCGCAGCCGTTGCGGCGAGACCTTGAGCGGTTGGCCCGGCAAAACCACCTGCCGATCAGTGATTTGGTGCGCGATTCCATCCGGCAATATGTCGCAGCGCAGAAATTTCAGTCCTTGCGTAATAACGCCATCCCATTTGCGCGCCAGCAGGGCTTTTTGACCGACGATGACGTCTTTAAGGCCGTATCGTGAGGGTTGTGCTTGACACCAACGTGTTACTTGCGGGCGTCGCGACGCAGGGCATCTGCCAGGGCGTTATTACGGAATGCCTGCAGCACCATGAATTAATTACCTCCGTACCCATCTTGGAGGAATTCAGCCGACATTTACTTGGAAAATTTAAGATGCCATCCGGGCTGGCCCGTGAAACAATTGCTTTCATACGCGGACAAAGCCTCGTGGTTGTACCGGCGAAAATTCCGCCAGAAGCCTGCCGAGATTCCACCGATCTGATGGTGCTGGGTACCGCAATCGTCGGTGCAGCCCAATACATCGTTACTGGCGATAAAGACCTGCTGGTGCTTGAGCGTTACCAGGATGTCGCAATTGTCACTCCGCGCGAGTTCCACCAGTTTACCCACAAAGACTAATCGCCAAAGCGCCGCGTTTCCAACCCCCAACTCCTCGCCCGCCGCCGCGCCCCC
>DAHVEJ010000313.1:0-276 GCA_027313145.1 Phycisphaerales bacterium
CCCGACGTCGGTCTGTTCCTGGCGTGCGTCCATGCGTCCGGGCGCGAAGGGAACCTTCACATCGACGCGCGCCTTCTTCGCGGCCTGCTCGACGCCCGCGCAGCCGCCCAGAACGATTAGGTCGGCGAGCGATACCTTCTTGCCGCCGGAGCCCGAGGCGTTGAACTGCTTCTGGAGGCCCTCGAGCGCCTTGAGGACCTTCGTCAGCTCAGCCGGTTGGTTGACTTCCCAGTCCTTTTGCGGCGCGAGCCGTATCCGCGCGCCGTTTGCCCCGCC
>DAHVEJ010000313.1:286-813 GCA_027313145.1 Phycisphaerales bacterium
GACGCCGAGGCCCAGGCGGTCGAGACGAGCTGCGAGACCGACAGCCCCGAGGCGAGCAGTTTGCTCTTGAGCGCGGCAATGTCCTTCTCGTCGATTAGCTTGTGGTCGATGGCCGGGATGGGGTCCTGCCAGATCAGCTCTTCCTTGGGCACTTCCTCGCCCAGGTAACGCGCGCGCGGGCCCATATCGCGGTGCGTGAGCTTGAACCAGGCGCGAGCGAAGCAATCGGCGAAGGCCTGCGGGTCCTCGTAGAACCGGCGCGAGATCTTGCCGAATTCCGGGTCAAAGCGCAGCGTCAGGTCAGTGGTCAGCATGGTCGGCTTGTGTTTCTTGTTTGGATCGTGCGCGTCGGGAATGATCTCCGGCGCGTCCTTGGCCACCCATTGCTTGGCGCCGGCGGGTGACTTGACCAGCTCCCACTCGTACTTGAACAGGTTCTCGAAGAAGTTATTGCTCCACAGCGCCGGGGTCTTGGTCCAGGTGACTTCGAGTCCGCTCGAGATCGTGTCGCCACCGTGCCCTGAGCC
>DAHVEJ010000314.1 GCA_027313145.1 Phycisphaerales bacterium
TCCGGTGGAAGTATCGACTCGACACGGTTACGCCCCCATAACTATTGATATGTTATTTTGGAATCACACTACTAGTATGTGCCAAAAGTTTTGTTCACATCCATGCGAAAAGTCCGATTTCAAAAGCGAGAATAGCCAGTGTATCGGACTTGATGGCCGACAAGATCGCTTGCGTAACTGAGTGACGCCCATGCGGCATGATTGTGAGGTACTTAAATAATATTCCCAGCAGCCACGCCAAAAGTACATTCCCCGCGTACTGGGCAAAAAGCGGCTTGCCCACGAGTGTCCTTCCAAGGGCAAACAGGACTAACCCCGCAACAATAGCCCCGATCGTGCAGCCCGCCCCGGAACGCAAATCGGAAATCCCGAATTCGGGCGAGCTTGGCTCCTTGCGGCCTTGCCACTTAAGGTCGTAGGGTGCCCCGTAATGCTTCCCGTCTGTATCTTTTGCATTCCGGTGCCAAAACGAAAATATGCCCAAAACGCAAAAACGCTGAAATAAAGTGCTATAAGCGGCCATACGAGGTTCATGACTCACATTTCTTGTGGATGGCGCATCTCATCATACGCAATAACAACGGCGCAAAAGATGGCTAATGACAATGAAATAAATGCAACAATACTAAACGTGTTCATAATGCCCGCGGTCGCTTTCCCGCACGCCAGTGCGCTTCAATTTCTTCCAGGGTTTTGCCTTTGGTTTCCGGT
>DAHVEJ010000315.1 GCA_027313145.1 Phycisphaerales bacterium
GGTTCTATAAGTGTTATTGGAATATTTTTGGAAATGACCTCGCATGGGCTTCGTTACAGAGCTAGGCTTAATCGTTCCGTATCCCAATTGAACGGATTGATACCCATCGGTTTCGCTTGTTTTCACCTGCAGGACTTCACACGGGCCAACCTTGACCACCGTTACAGGAACAGCTTTTCCGTTGGGCAAATAAACCTGGGTCATGCCAACTTTTTCACCGATTAAAGATTTCACATCATTCTCCTACAACTTAATTTCGACATCGACGCCTGCAGGCAACTCCAATTTCATAAGGGCATCAATGGTTTCGGGTGTCGGATCCAATATGTCGAGAAGTCTTTTATGAGTTCTGCGCTCAAATTGTTCTCTCGATTTTTTATCTGCATGCGGAGACCGCAAAACAGTGAATTTTTCAATGCGAGTAGGTAGAGGGATCGGGCCCTTGATTGTCGCACCTGTTCTTTTTGCGGTCGAAACAATATCAACAAGGGACTGGTCCAGTGTTCGAAAATCAAAGCCTTTTAGCCGAATTCTAATTTTCTGATCCATGGAATGCTTTCCTGTCTTTAAAGGATAACCTTGGAGATCACACCAGCCCCAACCGTCCGACCGCCCTCACGAATCGCAAAGCGCAGTCCGTCTTCCATCGCGATC
>DAHVEJ010000316.1 GCA_027313145.1 Phycisphaerales bacterium
CCTTAGTGTCAGTGGAGCGGAGGGAGCCTCAGAAGCCCAGGCGATTCTGCAGGGGATTGTACGGGACATGATTTATGTCGCGGACCGGGGCGTTTTCAGCTTTGCCGGGGTTCAAGGCCTTGTGGAAGGCGGGGGACATTTTGTCTTTCGTCTGAAGTTCGAGGTGGGCTTTACGCGTGAATCAGAAAATACTCTTACCGAAAAGGATCGCCAACACCGGGTGATCTCGGACCACATCGGCTGCCTGACAGGCTCCCATCACCATCCCGCACCGCCGATGAAGGTGCGGGAGATTCTCATTGACAACCCGGAGCATCCTGATCAGCCCATTCGCCTATTGACCGATAGGCTGGATTTACCCGCCCATATCATTGGTTTGATCTACCTGCATCGGTGGACCATCGAACTGTTTTTCCGCTGGCTGAAGGTTTATGCCAACTTCGAGCACATGATCAGCCATAGCCCGCGCGGGGTGGAGACTTGGTTTTACGTGGCGATGATCGGCACCCTGCTGATGAGCCTCTATACGCAACAGGAACCCAGCACGTATACGGTTACCGCCATGCGGTTCATTATATCGGGCCAAGCGGATTATGAGGATTTGGCTCCGCAACTGGCGCGATTCGCCCGGGAGCGGGAGTTGGCCCGT
>DAHVEJ010000317.1 GCA_027313145.1 Phycisphaerales bacterium
CGGCGATTAAAAAATTCATACGCGTAGTGCTATCGCTGCATTCTGAACGACCCGAAGTGGCACCGCGGGGTTGCGGGCACTGGTACCCATTTGGTGCGGGGGGGGGCCTACCCTTGCGCGCCAAGTCTGACCAACTCTGACTGTGGATAACCTGTCAGTAAATAATTATCGTGACAAAAGCCCCGTTTCTGCGACAATGCCACCGCCTCCATTGGACAATGGGCGAACGCCTGTTGTACTATAGATAGTATGGTTAGCGGTTTGTTCGGATATTAAATTGTGGTTCATGCTCCAATCGCATAGAAACAGGATAGGGACTTTACGATGGAAATAAATCAGATTTATCAGCGTGACTGTATTGAAGGTCTTGCCGAAATCCCCGAGGCAAGCGTTGATCTGGTATTCGCTGATCCCCCGTTTAACATCGGCTACAAGTACGATGTTTATGAGGACAAACGCGCTGCCGAGGATTATCTGGCGTGGACGCGGCAATGGGGGGCCGGCGTTGTGCGGGCACTGAAATCCGACGGGACTTTCTGGTTGGCGATCGGTGATGATTTTGCGGCTGAGTTGAAAATCCTTTTTCAGCGCGACCTGGGTCTGACGTGCCGCAGTTGGGTGCTGTGGTATTACACATTTGGCGTGCA
>DAHVEJ010000318.1 GCA_027313145.1 Phycisphaerales bacterium
TTCCTTCCTTGGAAAGGATATAGTATACACCGGCGAATCTCGCATTGCAATGTTATTTTGGAATCACACTACTAGAAGATGGAAGCTGGAACTTGGGCTAGAAGCTGGAAGATAGAAGGGGATGACGCGCTGGGCTGCTAATTGTTCTTACGCGGAAATTCTGGTCCCCGGAATTTGGGGTATTCCGTGACGCATGGCCGCAGGCCATCGCAAAAAAACAAAATACCGCCCCGCCTGCCGGGGCACCTCATTCTAACTTCTAACTTCTAACTCCTAGGTTCTAGGTTCTAGGTTCTGACTTCTCGTCCCGCGCCGCGCCGATGGTGGCTCACTGCCGTTATTTTCGCTTGCGATAATTGGCTGGAACACTATTATCGAAAGTAATGAAACTCGAAAATAGTGGATCGTGCTATTTTCGCGGTCGAAATCAATGGATACCGGCAGCAAAATGATGGAAAGCAAATACTCTACCTTCGTGCCACCTCCTCTGCCGCCGAAATTTGATTTCACAGTGCGTCTGGTTGGAATACTATCGGAGGCGGATCGCTTAATTGGAAACTTGGCGGGCGAAGGAGGACGGTTGCCCAATCCGCACGTTCTGATTCGTCCGTTCATCCGACGTGAAGCGGTGTTGTCC
>DAHVEJ010000319.1 GCA_027313145.1 Phycisphaerales bacterium
GGGAAAAAGTAGCGAGATTCGTCAAATGACCAATGTTTTGACCGATACAGGCCTATTTTTGGCCTGTGTTTTGCATATTAGTCCGATAATACATCTTGATTTCCATTTATTCTGCCGTTTTTAGCCCGTGAACGGTTACGAGAATTGATTGTTACAGACTCTGCCTAAAAAATTTCGATAGTCTCCCATGATGCCAAGCCTCACCCGCGCAGGATGAAAAAAGGCCATATTATTTCGCTGTTGCGAAGGTCTGGCGATTTTTCAGAGCAGAAAATCACAAACACTCTTGGGTGGACGTCTAATAAGATGAGGAGTGACGGTGACAATAAAAGGAGTATCCGGTTATGGCTATATCAGAGCAATTCTATTCCGTGGCGGAAGTACGAGAAAAGCTCGCGTCTATGCGTGCTACCGCCCATTACCGAACCGCTCAGGAATTAAATCCGAGGCTGGTGGGTACCTCAATAGCCCTGGATGTGGACGACGGCTCGGTCGTCTATATTGACCACGATGACGCCAAAGTCAATGATCGCCTTCTGCGAATATTGGGTTTTAACGCCAAGGTGCTGCACGAGTACGCCGGATCGGATGGATTGCCGGAACAAATGGTGCGGCATTCCCTGGCAA
>DAHVEJ010000031.1 GCA_027313145.1 Phycisphaerales bacterium
GTATCGACTCGACACGGTTACGCCCCCATAACTATTGATATGTTATTTTGGAATCACACTACTAGGCCGTTGTAGACAATATGAACGCGTTGATGCGGGATTGTGCCCGATAATCGGCGCTTCGGGGTATTGATCTGAAAATGGCTGTTATTGTCGATCAAAATCAGAAACCGACCACAGCGTGCGGACCAGTAGCCAATGTGTCTCGGTCGCACTGGATTAAGGCCCTAAGCGGGGCCTTGGATCTGGCGGAGGGCCTGCCGCCCGGCCATAGCCGCAGGACCTGCTGGATTGCCATGTAAATTGCCGACCGCATGGCGTTTGAATCTGCGGACTTGGCCAATGTGTACTACGCCGTGCTCCTAAAAGACATCGGCTGCACCGCCAATGCCGAACGGTTGTTTGAAATCTATGGTGCCGACGATTTACAAATTAAATCTGATTTCCGTCGGGTTGACGCACAAGATATGCTGCAGCTTTTGCGCTACGTCGCCAGTCATGTCACACCCTTCTCGCCGCTACGGCGACGGCTGGCTCGATTGATCTGGATTATCCGCAATGGTAAACATCTGCAGGTGAATTAATTGTTGCGTCATTCCCTACCCTGGACGCACTTGTTCCACTGGTGGCCATGCATCATGAACGCCTTGATGGCACAGGCTTTCCTCATCGACGTGCGGCCGGCGATATTCCCCTTGGTTCCAGAATCATCGCAGTTGCCGATGCGTTTGATCATCTTTGCCGCCGTCATCCGCAAACCCCGGTTTCACAAATCCCCGCGCTACTGACACAAGCTGCCGGGTTAGATCAATCGGTAGTCGCGGCGCTGGCCAGTACGGCATCATCTACTGACCACCGAATGAAACGAGGTGTAGCTGGTTTTCATGTTTTCTGCCTGTAACTGCTCGCCACACACTGCCTTGCCACGCATAACACCACCCCGGTCTCCATAACTCAACGCGGCCGCGTTGAGTTGGAATCGGAACAAAATCCGATGACACGCCCTCTCTGGGGGAGTAGCTGCAGGACTTGCGGTGACTTGCGGTAGCTATTGCCAACGGCACCGCCGGCGGTTTAAACTGCTGGGGGTTCAGGGACCGTACAGATGTCGTAAACGCAGCGGCAATTCGGGCGGATTGTCACACGCAGGCCGACGCAGGAGAGTACGCTTGACACAATTGAAAACCAGGTTAGCAGCGCTAAGGCAACGGTTCAATGGAATTCTCTCGCACCGGCAGCGCAAGCCGGAACCTCCGATCAGCCGCAATTCCATCACCGCCTTGGTATGCTTGCTTAATCAACCTCGTCAAATGGACCCGGCAGCGATTATATGCGCTATCGAAGCAGCCTATGGGCGGAAGTTTAATGTGCCTGGAACCGGCTACGTGGCCCAGCAAGTCCCCCCGCCGCCGCAGACACACCTCAAGGTCAAGGTTGTTGCTGCCAAGACACCCCGACACATGATTGCCATATCCTATGGTGATAAGCGATATTTCAGCGCTCCGCCCGACCGGGAATCGGCGGCGCGCACGGCCTTGGGCCGGGCGATGGCCTACCATAAGGGGTGGATCACCGTTGATCGTATGGGCGATGCGCCGCCCGCAGCTCAAATGTATCCGGTGCTGGGGAAAGTGATGGCGGAACTTATCGGGCCGGACTGCCTGGCTATTTTTTGTCCGGGAACGAACCAAGTCAAACTGGTGAACGCGGATACCGTCGCGATATTAAGGAGCGATCGCCCCATGGATGCGCTGGGGCCGGGCGAGAAAGGTCCAATCATTGGCGCAAGAGCTGGTGATGAAGAACTCGCCACCGCCGTGGCAGTAGCTCGCCAGCGCTGGCCGGAATTCGTCACGGCGTTTGCGCATCGCCGCGACAATGAAGAATTTTTCGTCAAGGTTCCGCTGGCCACCGGCAACGGAAGCCTTGAGCATATTTGGATGAGTGTGGAGCGCCTGGAGAGTGAATGGATCACCGGCATCCTGAAAAATGTGCCCCAAGACATTCCCGGCCATCGCTACGGGGACAGGCTTAAAATTTCCAGCCAGAAAATGGAGGATTGGTTCTATTCGCGCGGCGGCCAAACCTTCGGCGGATTTTCGGCAGAGGTCCTCATGGCCCGAAAACAGCGCGAATCCGCCCGCGGAGGATAGTCTTATAGCCCACAGAGGCAGACCGGATACGGCACGTAGCGAGCCAGAATAATTCATGCAATAAATGAGGTGTCATGAAAAATAGATCGCGGCGAAATAAGGTTTTTGCAGTTGAACTTTCGATCCTCCTGCTCGCAGCGGCCGTGCTGCGGGCTGGTGCGGCATGTAATGGTGCAGCGATCGCCGCGCGGCCCCGTGCGCACGAAAGTATCTCCGGGCAGATTCGTCTGATACCGATCGGTCCGGCGGTGCCGCGCATGTTCATGGGATACTCGATTGAATGGGGCTTGATCGCCGTTTTCCATACCTCGCGCCCAAGGTAAATGGCCATTGCGCAATTACGCGCCCCCATGCATTTAGCCGATACAATAGAGGGACGATAAGGCCTGAACTAGGCCGGAGGTTGCTTATGGCCACATTAATTGCGGATCAACTGGCATCGGATCCTCGGGTGCTTGAGGCCAGGAAACTTTTGACGGCAGCTCTGCGCGATCATCAGTGTAAGCTTACCGGTATACAGGCCGCAGATTCGGCCCGCGCGGCTGACTATGCCAAAATCATTGCCGATTTTTCCCAAGCCCGCGCCGGAGGACTTTATTTCCCTTATCTGGGCAGCGGCTTGGGGAACGGGGCACTGGTGGAACTGGCGGACGGAAGCGTTAAGTACGATTTCATCAGCGGCATCGGCGTGCATTATCTGGGCCACAGCCATACGCTGCTGTTAAACAGCGGTATTTCCGCCGCACTTTCCGATACCGTCATGCAGGGCAACCTCCAGCAAAACCGTAACTCAACGCCTGTTGTTTCGTTGCTATTGCAGATGGCCAAAGCTGCCGGGGCAAGATTGGAACATTGTTTTCTTACCACCAGCGGGGCGATGGCCAATGAGAACGCGCTGAAGCTTATGTTTCAGCGCAAGCCCGGCAGCACACGCATGCTGGCCTTTGAGCACGGCTTTTGCGGCCGCACCATGGCCCTGTCCCAGATTACCGATAAACCGCAATATCGCGCCGGCCTGCCGTCCACATTGCCGGTTGATTATATCCCCTTTTTCGACACGTCCGATCCAAAAGTTTGCATCGATATCCGGGGCAACATGCGGGCATGTGTATCGAATTAATCCTGGGCGAAGGCGGATATTGGGTGGGCGATCATGATTTTTTCCTCGCGCTTTTAACTGAACTCAAAGCCCACAATATCGCCGTCTGGTTTGATGAAATTCAGACCTTCGGACGGACCAGTCGGCCATTCGCTTTTGAACATTTTGATCTGGCCCAATGGGCTGACGTGGTCACGGTGGGAAAACTCACGCAGCTTTGCGCCACGCTGTTTACCCCGGAATTTAAGCCGCAGCCCGGCTTGCTTAGCCAAACCTTCACGGCCTCAGCATCAGCCATTGCCGCCGCTGAAGCCATCTTGAAAATGATGATCCAAGGGGATCTCTTCGGCCCCGGCGGACGCAACATGCAGGTGCATGCAATGATTACACAACGTCTGGAAGCGATTGCGGCGCGCCATCCGCAACTGCTGCACGGGCCTTATGGGCTGGGTGGCATGATCGCCTTTACGCCGCTGGACGGCTCAGAAGCACACGTGAAAATGTTGCTTAAAGCGCTGTTTGATGCGGGTGTCATCGCCTTCTATGCCGGCAGCAATCCCGCGCGCATCCGCATGTTGCCGCCGGTGCCGGTGGTGACGCAACAGGATATTGGCATGGTCTGTGACATCGTGGAATCAACGCTTGTGGCATGTGCCGACACCTGATGGAGTTCAATGATGGTATTTATCCGCCCAATTCGTGCCGCCGATCTTGATGCCCTTGTTGATTTAGCCGGCCAGACCGGCTACGGCATGACCACACTGCCGCCCGACCGTGCCGTGCTGCAGCGCCGCATTGAGGAAAGCGAACTAGCCTTCAGTCTGAAAATGGAAAAACCCCGCGGCGAAACGTATTTGTTTGTCCTGGAAGATGCGGCAATCGGCAAAGTGGTGGGTGTGTCCGGCATTGTTTCCAAGGTGGGTGGGTTTGATCCGTTTTACAGTTACCGTATCCAGGAACAACGCCATTTCAGCACCATGCTTAAGGTGGACAAAAATATCCCCATGCTGGAATTAACCGTCAATTATGACGGCCCCGCTATTGTCGGCAGTCTTTTTCTCCTGCCGCAGTTTCGTAAAAATAGTAATGGCCGATTGTTATCCCTGGCGCGTTTTGCTTTCATGGCCCAGTTTCCGCAACGCTTTGACTCCCACGTCATTGCGGAAATGCGCGGCATTATTGATTCCCAGGGCCGATCGGCGTTTTGGGATGCGGTGGGCCGGCACTTTTTTGACATCGATTTCCCGCAGGCGGATTACCTCACTATGGCGAATAAGGAATTTATCGCCAATTTGATGCCGAAGTATCCATTGTATATTCCGTTGCTGCCGCTATCCGCGCAGCAGGTCATTGGCAAGGTGCATCCCGATACGCAGCCGGCGTTGAAAATTCTGACAGATGAGGGTTTCACCTTTGAAAAACTGGTGGATATTTTTGAAGCTGGTGCGGTTTATGGATGCGACGTAACGGAGGTTCGGGCGGTGCGCGAAAGCCGGCGAGCGATATACCGCGGCCCCGCTTTCTTGGCACAGGCACCGGAGGATTATCTGATATCCAATGGCCGCATGGCGTTTCGCGCGTGCAAGGCGGCGATTCAACGCGTGGATGACCAATCCATTAATTTGGATGCCGATGTGGCAAAACAATTAGATCTCGCGCCTGGGGATCCGGTGCGCTATGTGGCCATGCGGGCGGGTGCCAAATGAATATGCCCATTCATCCCGGGACTTTGCTGATCGGTTCACAAAGCCCGACCGGCGACGGCGCGTCGATGGCGTCGCACTGCCCGTGGGATAACACACCGCTGTGGCAAGGCGCGGCGGCTTCGGCTGAACAAGTGACTCAGGCGGTGGCGGAGGCCCGTGCAGCGCTGCCGCAATGGCTCTATACCGATCGGGCGAAATGTGTTGCGGCATTTGTGACACTGTTGAAAAGCCGGGCGCAAGACTTCGCCCGCATCATGGCGTTAGAAACCGCCCGCCCTTTATGGGAAACCCGCACCGAAGTTGCCACCATGGTCGCCAAGCTTGACCACAGCCTTGCCGCGCAAGCCGCGCGGCGGGCCGAAACCCGTGTGCCCACCGGCGATGCCCTGGCGATCACGCGCTTTAAGCCGCACGGCGTGGCGGCGGTTTTCGGACCTTTTAACATGCCGGGCCATTTGCCCAACGGACATATTATTCCCGCGCTGCTGGCGGGTAATACCATCGTCTTCAAGCCCAGTGAGAAAACGCCCTATACCGGCGAATTCATGTGTCAGCTTTGGCGGCAATCCGGCCTGCCATCCGGCGTGCTTAACCTGGTGCAGGGGCCGGCGGCTGTGGGCGAGGCCCTGGCCAATAACCCTGATCTGGATGCGATCCTCTTCACCGGTTCTGTTCCCGCCGGTCACGCCCTGCAGCGCCTGCAACTGCAATATCCCCACCGCATGTTGGCTTTGGAAATGGGCGGTAATAATCCGCTGGTGGTTTTCAACTGCGGCCATCACCGCGCGGCCGCCTACACGGCTCTAACCTCCGCTTTTCTCACCGCCGGTCAGCGCTGCACCTGTGCCCGCCGTCTGATTGTCGGCCCGTCAGATCAGCCGGTGATCGCCGAGCTTGTCACCATGATACAATCCATGCGCATCGCCGGTCCCTTGGATACGCCCGAACCGTTTATGGGATCGCTGATTTCCGCACAGGCCGCTGACGCTGTATTGGCTGCGCAAAGCCAACTGCTGTCGCTGGGCGGAAAAAGCGTTTTGCGGGCGTCGCGGATGACCGGCCATGATGCGGCCCTGACCCCCGGCATTATTGATATGACGGGTGTCCCCAACCTATCTGATACAGAAATCTTCGGTCCTCTTCTGCAAGTGATTCGTGTGCCTGATTTTGAGTCTGCAATTAACCAGGCCAACAACACCCGCTTCGGTCTTTCCGCCGCGTTATTAAGTGATCACCGGGAATTATTTCAACAGTTCTATCAGCGGGTCCACGCGGGCGTTATTAATTGGAACCGCCCAACCAACGGAGCCAGCAGCGCCCTGCCGTTCGGCGGCATCGGTTTAAGCGGAAACCACCGCCCCAGCGGTGCCTGGGCCGCTGATTACTGTTCCTACCCCGTCGCCTCCATGGAAACCGAAACACTCACCACCCCCGAAAAGCTACCGCCCGGTTTAACGCTTTAGTTCCATGCAAAAGCGTCTGCCCGTCCGAGCCTCGCGGCGATGTCGGCACATGTCAGCTTCGAGGAAGTACTAACTCCTGACTTGTAACTCCTCCGGCACTTGCAGCGCTCTTTTTAGAATTTTTCCGGTGGGGGAGCGGGGCATGTCTTCCAGGAAATAAATATCACGGGGCGTTTTGTAGGGGGCCACGCGCTGGCGGACGAATATGCGAATGTCCTGTGCGGTGGGTTTTTCGGTGAGGCCCGGCTCAAGTTGAATAAATGCTACCGGCACTTCGCCGCGCTGGGGGTCTTTCACGCCGATGACCGCCGCCAGGAGCACCGCCGGGTGCCGGCGGATGACTTCCTCAATTTCGTATGGGGAAATTTTTTCACCGGCCATGATGATCAATTCCTTTTTTCGCCCGGTAATAAATAAAAATCCGTCAGTATCAACCCGGGCGATATCACCGGTTTTAAACCATCCATCGGCGGTGAGAACATCTGCGGTTTCGGCGGGTTTGTTTAAATAGCCTTTCATGACATTTTGCCCGCGGACCCAAAGTTCTCCGTCCTGATTCGGTCCCAGCGGCTTGTCCATTTCATCAACAATGCGCAGTTCCACATTCGGCAGCGGTTTGCCGACGCTGCCGGGCTTGTGCGCCCAGGGCAGGCAGAAGCTGACCATGGGAGAGGTTTCCGTTAAACCGAAACCTTCGAGCATATCAATGCCGAAATCGGTTTTATACTTTTCCAGCAGAGCCAGCGGCAGTGGCTCGCCGCCGCTGATGGCATACATGACACTGGCCATGCTTTCGCGGGAAACGCTTTTACAATTGGCCAGCAAAGCGTACATGGTGGGGACCGCCACCAGGACCTGAATGTTATTTTTTATAATCAGATCCAGCGTTGCGGCCGGGCTGAAGCGGGCCTGATAAATCACGCGGCAACCCAGGCTAAGCGGCACTAAAAACCCGGCCATCAACCCCAGGGCGTGAAACATGGGTAGTACGCCGAGAAATGTCATCTGCCGGTTGAATCGGGCATGGGCAATGGCGTTGGCCGCGTTGGAATCCAGGTTGCCGCTGGTCAGCATCACGCCTTTGGGCGAACTGCTGGTGCCACTGGTATATAAAATCACCGCCAGATCATCCGCCTTGCGCGGCGGCAGGCGTCGCGGCCAGGGAATTTTCTTGAACGACAGTTCCTCCATGAACACCACCCGCATTCCCGCTGCCTGCAGCGCCTGGGCCAGTTCATCAAAATAATGAATGGTGAGAACCGTTTTCACGCCGGCATCCCGGCAAATATCAATGAGTTCGGGTGGCCGCAAAAGATAATTTAACGGCACCGCCACGCGTGAAGACCATCGCACACCGCCGAAGGCCACGGCAAAGGCGCTGCTTTGTGGTAAAAGCAGGCCGATGCGTTCCTGATTGCCGGCGAGTTTATCGAGATGCCCAGCCATCAGATTGCTGCCGTGGCGCAATTGCCCGAAGGTCACAGTTCGCCGATCATCAATAATGGCGATTTCCTTGGGGCGGGACTTACCTTGTTCAATGACTTTTTCCAGCAGCATTGTGCACCTTGAACCACGGGGCCTGATACGTTGAGTTTAGTCTTATTTGCCGTGAGATACAACGAGCGGCAACAAACAGGTGGCTCTGTGCGTTCTAACTGTTAAAATACCCCAGTTGCCCCGGCCGGCCGCTACCGCGGATTGGCGGGAAAACTTTTGGAGGTCATGGAATATGAAAAGCTTCAGGATTCTTGGTTCGACGGTTGCGGCGTTAGCACTTTCGGGATTGCTGGCGGGTTGCCAGCAGCCGCTGCAAAATGTTGCGATTCCCTCGCCGCAGGATCAGGCGGCGTATCAGCCGCAACCGTATTCCAAGCCGTTGCCGCCGGATGCGTATGGCGCGCCGGTGACGGGAAATCCTTATGGCACGCATGTGGCGCTGCCTGATGAGGCGGCGTATGTGCAGGCGTATCAGGCCCAGCGTGATCCGCGTATTATGGTGGAAGTGCTTTTAGGACAGGGTGGGGCGACTGCCGCGACATTTCATCTCGGCAATGAAGATTTTGACGCCATCCAAATTTCCATGATTGAATATCTCAATGCCAATGGACAGGTGGATATTCAAGACCCTTCAATGGCCCAAAAGGTTCTGGCGCGGGAAAGCTTCCTGCGGCTGCAAAATGGTGATCCCAAAGTGCTGCCGTTGTTAAAGCACCAGCTTAAAACCGATGTGCTGATTGAAATTCAGGCGGCTCCCACGCAGCAAGCCTCTTTTGGAAACGCCGTGCGCCTTTTAGCTCAGGCGGTCAGCACCACGGACGCGCGCGTGCTGGCGGCAACGTATGTGGATATGCCGCTGCCGGCCAGCAAGACCAATATTAATATGTACACAGGGTATCTGGCGGACAAGGTCATGCAGAAGCTGGCGGCGATCTGGGGCGGCGGGGCCGCCGCATACAACCCGCTGATTGTGCGAATTTATAATGCCGCCAGTATTGATGATGTGCTGGCCATTAAGCATTTCGTGCAGAAAGTTCCCGGCGTGCGGCTGGTCATTGACCGGGGCATGACGGGTTCAAGCTCTACCGCGTATGGCCGATTGGCCATTGAATATAATGGCGCTCCGGATGATTTTTATTCCGCCCTGAAACAGGAAATTGGCGTATCCCGGGGCCTTAAAGCGGTAGATTTACAGAACAACACGGTGGATTTACAGATTACCGGGCCGATGGTGCTGCGCACCACGCGCATTAAAACCACCACGCGTATCCAGACCCAAACCACACAGACCCAGGTAAAAACGGTAAACGAAACCCCGATTCAACCGGCACCGCAGTAAGGGCCGCCGATATTAAGGAGCAGTTGCGATGTTATTCAAAGGTCGTACAAGCGTATCATCTACCGGCTTATTGGCGGCATTTTGCCTGATGTGTCTACTGGGGATGGCCGGCTGCCAGGGGCCGGTGATTCCGGGTCAAAATACGCTTAATCCATTTCCACAGGTGCATCTGACCAGCTACAATTTACAGAGCAAAATACTGGTCAACGAACCGATTGTCAGCCGGGTGGGCGATGGGCAACTTGATGTGGTCATACCGGTGCGCAATGTGACCGCTGATGAATTGTATCTGGAATTTCAGTACAGCTTTCTTAACGCCCAGGGCGCGCAGGTGGAAGAAACATCAGGCTGGAACACCTTACGCGTGCCCGCCTATTCCATGGCCCAGATTCACTTCACAAGCCTGACCGCGGCCGCCAATTTCAGCTGCACAATCCGTCGGCTGCCGTAACCGTATCAGATTGCGTTGACCTTTCGGCCGCGGACGGTGAAGCGAACGGCGGCGGTAAACAGCAGCACCATGGTTACCAGCACCAGCACGGCGGTCCAAGCCTGATGACGCCAGGCCGGCTCGGCGGATTGTGAGTATTGCCATATCTTTAGCGTTAATGACGGATAGGGCTGACTGGGGTTGTACACGGCCTGATCATTGCCCAACGCGGTAAATAACAGCGGTGCTGTTTCGCCGGCGACACGGGCAATCCCCAGCATGATTCCAGTGGTAATTCCCGCTTTTGCGGCGGGCAGAATGACCATAAAAAGTGTCTGGGCCTTGGAGGCACCTAAGCCTGCCGAGGCTTCCCGATGCGGGTGCGGCACCAACCGCAGCATTTCCTCACTGGCCCGTGCGACAATTGGCACCATAATAAATGCCAGGGCCAGCGCCCCCGACCACCCGGACTGCTGATGCAAGGGGACAACCACCAACTGCCAGGCAATTACACCCAGAAGAATAGTCGGTGTCCCGGCCAGCAAATCCATGACCAGTTGGGCCAAGTAGGTAAACCACCCTTTGCCGGCATATTCCGCCATGTAAATGCCGCACAACATGCCTACCGGAACACCTAAAACACTGGCCAAGCCAACCAGAATAACCGTGCCAATAATGCAGTTCCGCATGCCTTCCGGCGATTGCAGCGGCAAATTGGTAAAAAACGCCGGGGTCATATATTCAATGCCGCGTATGCCCATGTACGCCAGCACCACAAACAATACCGCTAATGCAAGGGCCGTACAGAGCGTGCAAAGCACCATGACGCCACGACTGATCCAACGTCGGCCCGGATTGCGGCCGGCAAATGGGTTTGGCTGGGCTTTTATATCATCAGCATTCATTGTGTTTATCCTTTCAGCAGGTGGCAATCAGGCCAATTGACGTTCTCGGTCAATGCGTGATAACAGCGCACGGGCAATGACATTGGTTACCAGCGAACTTAGCATCAGCACCAGGGCCACATAAAACATGGCGCTTAAGTAAATTGGATGATCGGCTTCCATAAACTCATTCGCCAGCACCCCGGACATTGTCTGACCGCCGGCAAATAGGCTGGCGCTGATATGGTCGGTGTTGCCGATGACCATAATAACGGCCATGGTTTCTCCAATGGCCCGCGCCATGCCCAGCATGACGGCACCGAAAATTCCCGCCCGGCAGTATGCCAGGGCCAATCGCGTGGTTTGCCACCATGTGGCACCCAGCCCATAAGCGCCATGTTCAATCTCCTGTGGAAACTGCAGTAAGACATCACGGGTAATCGCGGTAATAATGGGCAGAATCATAATGGTCAGTATCAAGCCGCCGGCCAGAAAATCGCTGCCCGACGGGCCGCCATGCACCAGATTGGCCGGGAAAAACTCGATGCGGCCACTGGGATATTTTCCGACCGGAATAAGTTTTATATGTTTTAACGCATCATAGAGAATTGGCTCCAGGTAATTCTGCAGCCACGGGGACATGACAAAACAACCCCACAGGCCGTAGGCAATGCTCGGAATAGCCGCCAGCAATTCCACTAAAAAAGAGACCGGCCCCGCCAGCCAGCGCGGTGCGATGCGGGTAATAAATATTGCCGTTCCAATACTTAACGGCACGCCAATTAAGAGTGCTAGAAACGTCGTAACGCCCGTGCCGTAAAGAAAGGACAGCACCCCGTACTGATCGCGCCCCGGTACCGGATTCCAGGCCTGCGTGGTAAAAAAGTGCCAGCCGATCTGCCGCAGTGCCATCCAGGACCCGTGAATGAGCACCACAAAAACAATAATTAAAATGGTGATGGTCAGTAAGACCCCACCCAAGGCTGCGGCTTTGGTGGCTTTGTCCACACCACGGCGGAATGCGTTTTGTTGTACATCAATGAAGGGATTGTGCGGTAATGTCGGATCTGTTGGTGCGGTCATAGGCTATATTCTCAAAAATCTTTACCTGTGGCAGTGGTTTGGCGAGAACCTATCATATGCAAAAGGCAGTCCCCACGCGATATTATCTTGTGGGGACTGCCAGGATTTTGCGGGGATGATTCAAGGACGCATTGGCCTTGTCATCAGATGATATCAACGCTTAGTTCAGCGGTTGACCTTTCCAGGTTACCTTGGACAACTCGGCGAGCACTTTCTTACGCATCACGCTGCCGAGTTTGATGTACTGCATGCTTTTGGCGTACTTTTGACCTTTGGTAAGCACCCAGTGGATAAATTCCACGGTGGCCTTGGCTTTGGCTTTGCTCATGTAGCCCAGGTCGCGATCAATAATCAGGTATGTGAAACCCGATATTGGATACGCGTTGCGACCAGTCGGGTTGATAATCGGCAGACGGAAGTCCGCCGGAAGATCGGCTACCACAGCCTTCTGCGCGGCAATAACCGCCGGGATGGACGGACGGATTTTAAAGCCGTCTTTGTTGATCAACGTAGCGGTGGGGAAGTGGCCGATGATGGCGTAGGCATATTCCAGATAGCCAATGCCGCCAACGGTTTTGTCAATCAGAGCTGCCACGCCCGGGTTGCCTTTGCCGCCCCGGCCAACCGGCCATTGCACGGAGGTTGATTGGCCAACCTGTGTCTTCCACTGGTGGCTGACTTTGCATAGATACCCGGTGAAAATATAGGTTGTACCCGAACCGTCCGAACGATGCGCCACTAAAATGCGAAGATTCGGCAGCGTAACGCCCGGATTCAACGCCTGAATTTCCGGCGAATTCCAATGTGTCACCTTGCCGAGATAAATATCGGCGATAAGTTTGCCGTTCATGACCAGCGGCTTATGAATCATGGGCAGGTTGTAGCTCATGACCTCCGGCCCGGCGACTTCCGGCATGTGCAAAACATGGCCGCCCGCCGCGCTGATTTGAGAATTGGTCATTGCGGCGTCTGATCCGCAGAAGTTGATGGTTTTGTTGATCAGGCCGTTGATGCCGCCGCCGGAACCAATGGGTTGATAATCCACCTTGATGTTGGGGTGGCTGGCCATGAAGTGGGGAATCCACTTTTTGAGCATGACGGGGGCAACAAAAGTTGAACCCGCTCCCTGAATTTCAACGGCGTTGACCGTTGTGGTCATCCCGGCGGAGACCAGTGCCGCGGCGACGGCCGCTAGAATACCATGACGTAGTGCCTTGAACATGTTGAAGTTCCTTTCCTTAAGTTCGTCCTTGCCGGTCGGAATTCCCGAACCTGTCGCAATGTCGAATCCCATATCCGACGACACATATCAGACCATCGTAGCGCTAACTGTGTGTTAAGCCAGTACTAATGTTTGGTTTGAGTTGCAATGTAATTCGTTAAGGCGTTAATGAATGGGTACAATCCTTTAATGGCAAATTATGCAAAAGATGAAGCGATCTGTCTGCGGGTCATCAACTTTTCTGAGACTAGCCAAGTGGTTACTTTGTTTGCCCGGCAGGCCGGATTACTGGCTTTGCTGGCCAAGGGAAGCCGAAAGATGGCCAAAGCGGGCGCCTTTACATTGGGTGCACCGATTGATCAGTTGGCCCGCGGCGAGGTGGTCTATATTCCGCCGCGCGGAATTGCGGAACTGGGCACTTTAACGGCCTGGGATTTGATGGACTATCAACCTGCCATGCGCAAATCGCTGCCGGCGTTTTATTCCGGACAGATTATTTGTGAAATGATTATGGCACTGCTCTCCGGCCAGGAGCCGCATACGCAGTTGTACGATGAACTTGCCCCCGGCCTTGCGGCGTTGGGGGGCAGCCAAACCCAGCGGCTTTTTTTAAGCATCGCCAAGAGCATATTAATTGCCGCCGGATATCAACCTCAGTTGGAAAATTGCGTGGTTTGCCAAACGCCCGTGCGCCCCGGCGGTCCGGTAAATTTTTGTCCACAGCGGGGCGGGGTGTGTTGCATCAACTGTCCGGCGGAAGCTAAAACCATACGTGTTGACGGCGGCGTGCTGCTGGCACTGGCCCGGTTGCCCCTGCCAAATGCCCTGTTAGCCGCTCCTCCATCCAAGCCCGCGGATGCTCCCGCAATGCGGGCCGCCGCCACGGTGCTGATTGCGGCTATTGAGACAGCGTCGGATCGCGGGCTTAAAGCGCGCTGGGCAGTGGACGCACTTTTTGGTAAAACCAAGGTACTATGATGTTGGAAAATTCGACCGTTCAGAGCGGCTCTGCCCCGCTTGGCCCTGACTTGATCAAACGCCCTCTGGCGCAATGGATTCTTTTGCTGGCCGGTGTGGTGCTGGTCATCGCTGGGGCGTTGAAAGGATATGATCTGCTGCGTGGGGAGGTTACTAAAAATTATTTCTTCCATACCGCTGAAGTGCTCATGGAATTAGCGGCCGGGGTATGGTTTATCAGTTCGGTGGCGGGTTATTATGCCCTGCGGGCCGGCGCGCTATTGTTTGCGATTTTTTTGGCCGTTTCGCTGCACGATGCGTGGCAGGGTCAGGTCAACTGCGGCTGCTTTGGACCCGTGCCCATGAACCCATGGATCACCGCCACCATGGATGCGGTCCTCCTGCTTTTGTTGGCAGCCGCGATACCCATGTATCCGAAAAAATATCCCGCCGGTGCGTGGCGAAAGATGATTTCGGGGATAATGGCATTGGGAATTTTAGTGGGCATGATCGGGGGAAAGTTTTATCTCCAGCCTGGAATGCTGCATAGCAACGGCACAATCACCGGTGGACACGGGGTGATATTCATGCAGCCGCCGGCATGGGACACAAAGCGTTTTCCGGCTGCGGATTATATTCCCGGCAGCCGGGCAATCATGCATGGCAAGTGGCTGGCGGTTATTTATTTTCATACCTGCCCGGTTTGCCAACATGCCATAGCCGGTATCTCGCGGCGCTTGAAAAATAGTCCCGATCACAACGTGGCGCTGATCCAGTTGCCCCCGTATGGCTCACTGCCTAAGGGCGTGGCGAATCCTAAGATGTTACGACTAAGATTTGAAAATACCCATATCTGGCGTCCCCCATTTCTGCCGGTGCTGGTGGATTTGGACAATGGTGTTGTCACGCGTGTGCGGTCGTATGTTCCCGGGAACTGGTTCGGGTTTTAAAACGTGAAACTTCCCTTTTGGCGGCGGCCGGGGCATCTTGCCTACCTTGCCTACCCCTTGAGTTCCAGCATCACAATAATCACAATGGCAAATACCAGGCACCCCAGCAGCAACAATACCAGCGGATCCTTAAATTTTTGAATCAGCGTGCGGGACCCCAAATCAATGGTCGGTTCTTCGTCCGCTTCCACGAGGTCCACCTGATCCGATGGATTGGAATCGGCGGCGGCTTTTTCAATTTTAGCCAGCGTGGTCAAATCATAGGCGCGCCGCGCCAGCTTGGGTGGATCGCCATGCGCCACAGATTCCAAGTCTGAAAGCATATCCGACGTGGAAGAATATCGCTTGGCCGGGTCTTTAGCCATGGCCACTTCTATAATTTCCGAAATACCCGCACTTAGGTTGGTATTGACGTGATCCGGGGGTACCAGATCCTCTTTCAAATGCTTGTGCATCACCGCCGCCGGGGAAGGTGCTTCAAATGGTACGCGGCCGGTCACCATGTGGTACATCGTGGCACCGAGAGAATAAATGTCCGCCCGAAAATCAATATTCATCTGGCCGCGAATCTGTTCGGGGGAAATGTAATAGGGTGTGCCGTACGCTTTGCCGGCTTCAGCGGCTGCGGCGACCTTGTCATCGGCTTCCCGCGCTAACCCCATATCGGCCAGCTTGGCGGTTCCTTCCGGCGTCATCATGATATTTTTGGGTTTGACATCCCGGTGAATCAGGCCGTTAAGATGGGCATGAACCAATGCCCGACAAACCTGAATGATAATGTCCAGGGCCTGCTTTTCCGGGTAGGGTTTTCCACTGTCTATCAGATGATCATAAACTGTTTTTCCCGCCACATATTCCATGACAAAATAGTGGTATCCGCCGGCTTCGCCTACATCATAGGCGGCCACGATATTGGGGTGGTTTAATTTGGCGGCGGCTTTACCTTCCATGTAGAAGCGATCCACGAATTCTTTATTTTCGCTCATGCGTTTGGGCAGAACTTTAATTGCGACAATTCGATCCAATGAAAGCTGACGAGCTTTAAACACGGTGGCCATGGCACCGGCCCCGAGCTTGGAAATAATCTGGTAGCCGGGAATCTGTTGAAAAGTTTTTTGCTCTTCGACTGCCGCCTTAACGCGGGCCAACTGCGTTTGGGTGACATAGCCGTTGGCCACAAGAATATCGGTTAGCGAGCGATGGCTCTCCTGTCGCTCGAGTTCCGCCTGCAGTGACAGGCAATCACCCAGCTCTTCCTGCGTGCAAAACCCCTGTTCAACAATGTATTTGCCCAACATTGTCTCGGTTTTACTGGCGACGTTATTGGGGTTGGCCATAATGTTACGCTCAATTTCAGATCCGGAGGCAGTCTCATAATAGGTAGGACAGCCACCGGCGGGAATTCTTTACATTCGATCGGCACGGTAGCCGGGACACGGTTCAGCGATCATATTGTCCCTGTATGGCCGCCAATTGGCAAGCTTCCAACACCTATCAACCTATTTATGCTACGCTCCTGCGGAGCCTGCGGTGCGATCTATCAGCCATCGGTCCTCCGATAACAGCCGTGTAATTACTGACCATATTATCGGCATGCTGGTTAAAAAACATGAGTGTTAGATTAACTCTTCGGTACGCATCCAGTGAATAAATCGATCCAGACCTTCACGCACCTGCACTTTCGGCACATAGCCCAATTCCCTGCCGGCGTTGGCGATATCGGCATACGTAATAGCAGGTTCAGATAACGGTGCCGGAACCGCCCTGCATTTTGCCTTTTTTCCCAGAATCTCTTCCAGAGTCTGGACAAATTCTAAATTTTCCACCGGGTGGCCGCACCCCAGATTATAAACGCGGTATCCGTTACCGCTGTCCAATGCGGCCATAAACCCGTCCAGTATGTCATCAATATAAGTCCAGTCCCGCTTAAGATGCCCCGCCCCAAACAGCGTGAGTTCCTCGCCCGCCATGATCTGTCGCGCCCAATGCCATGGCATCATGTCTGGCCGGCCATGCGGACCATACACATTAAAAAATCGAAGAATTGTGACCGGTAGGTTCCAGACGTGATGATGGCTATGGGCGAAAAGCTCCATGGCCCGCTTGCTGGCCGGATACGGTGCCAAGGGCCGATCCGCCGCGGCGGTTTCCGGAAAGGGCACCGGTGTGGATTGGCCGTACACGGATCCCGTGGACGCCAGCAGGCAATGCGGCTTACCGATTTGCCGCGCCGCATCCAGCAGATTCAGCGTGCCTTGCACATTGACCGCCGCGTAAATCAGCGGATTGGCCACGCTGTAACGCACCGACGCCATGGCTCCAATATGTGCAATAGCCTCCGGCTGGTATTGCTGACAGACTTTCAGCAGCAAATCCGCGTCACGCAGATCGCCTTCGATAAACGTAAACGCCTGCCGCGCCGTTAAATCCGCCAGATTCCGTCGTTTGTGTTCCACCGGATAATAATCGCTTAAATTATCCAGCCCGACTACCTGATCGCCGCGTTCCAGCAACCGCACGGAAAGCCGCGATGCGATAAACCCGGCCGCTCCCGTTACCAGAATTTTCATTCATGAACTCCTTTATTTCTCTTGGGGCAAACTGTTGATAATTGCGACGCTGGCCGAACAACCCAGCCGATCCGCTCCGGCCGCCAGCATGGCCTGGGCTGTTGCCAGATCGCGAATTCCACCAGAGGCCTTAACGCGCAATGAGCCGGAATATTGTTTTAGCCACTGCACCGCCTGCACAGTTGCACCACCCGCCGGATGAAAACCCGTGCTGGTTTTTACAAAATCCGCGCCCCCTTCGCCGGCTGCCTGGCAGCCCATGGCAATCTGCGATTCATTAAGAACTGCCGTCTCTAAAATAACTTTGACGATGGTTTTTCCGGAAACCGCCTTCGCACCCGCAACCACCGCGCGCACCTCCTGCCGCACGACATCAAGGTTTCCGGATAAAAGCGACGGAATCCAAATCACCATATCAATTTCGTCCGCTCCATGTTTGACACACGTTTCCGCTTCAAACGCTTTGACCGAACTACGTTGCGCGCCAAACGGGAACCCCACCACCGAACATGCCGCCACCGACAAAGGCTGACCAGTTTTTTCCCCGGAGGCATCCAGCACGTTTCGCACCAGCTCTACCCAGCAGGAATTAACGCAAACCGCGGCAAAACCATATTCCAAAGCCTCCGCAGTGACCGCACGAATTTCCCGCTCTCCAGCCTCGGGCTTAAGCACTGTATGATCAATACAGCGAGCAAGTTGCAACCGATTCTTCATTCAATAATTACCTTATCACATCAAATGCCCATAATGTAGCATGGAATTGAACTTTATACTCGCTGCGGGTTTCAGTGCGTTTCGTCACCCGGGCTGCGAGTTTGCTCATTGCTGGCCAGCCTGTAACCAGATCACACTATTTGCGAAGGCCCATTGCGTGATTTCTTGCGATCACACGTGACGTACAGCCGATAGGCCAATGCGTATGTCCCGCATATTACCACAATAAATAATATCATGATCATGGAGCGGATCAGCCGCGGACAGCGCGTACGGCGATATCAGGTTCAGGGGCTTATAGCCGGGCACTGGGTTGTGCTTTGCCGAGGCAGCTCCATTGGACATGAGCGACTTCAACAGTTCAAAGCTGCGAAGGTCAAGGCGGTGCGATTACAGATTGTTAAGGCGGTTAAATCAGCTCTTATCCGCCGATTTGCTGTGTATAACGTAGTGCGTTGAACGGTCACCTTCGGGTTCCCGCCGAAATGATGGACCAGCAGCAGCAAATTGCCGCACCCGTGCGCAAGGCAAAACCGTCTTGGCATTTTGACACGTCGAGCCGATGCCCGGAACACCTGTATTCTCGTAACAATGTCCTGTTTTCTAACCTGGTGGGCGCGGAATGTGGGGTGGCCTCGTCGTGACGCACTTGCGGTCAATACCATGGAAACACGGCGTGTGCAGTGCAGTCGTTGCGGGCAATGGCGTGCTCTACTGGCCTCTATCGCCGGCGAGGCGACTTGCAATTCTCCTCCCTCATACAGTGGGTTTGCGGGGTGGGCTTGGGCAGGTCGTTGCTGCTTTTCAAGAACCGCCCCCCCCCCGCCATGCAACGCTCTGTGTGCCATCCTGTTCCAGCTTCGTACAATGTCAGCGGGCCGTGGGCAGGGCAGTGATGTTCCGGAGTGTCGAGAGAATCCGCGTACCCGCGCGGCCGCTCCGCCCGACGGCACGGTGCTCCGGACCGGACATTTTAACTTGGGCTAAACAGCGGACATTTTAACTTTGGCGTGACACGAGCCGCCGAAAATTGGCGGACGTTCGATGACGGTGTTAAAATTTGCTTTCGATCGTGGAGATATTCAGGGAGATATTCAGATGGCTGATCAAATTCAATGTGCCAATTGTGGCCGGGGGATCGGTGCGTTGGAGACAACATACACTTGGCAGGACCATCAGGTGTGTAGCCAGTGCCATAGCCTTTTAAATTCCGCACCCCGCGCTGCTGCGGCGGGACAGGGGCCGGCCGCACCGCCGATGTCCAACAATAATTACCTTCTGGCGGCATTGCCGCACATTGGCGCATTCCTGGGTCTGGGACTTATTATTTTGCCTCTGGTCATGCTCTTTGCGGCCTCGGACGAGTTTGTCCGTGCCAACGCGCGGGAAGCGCTGAACTTTCATATCACGATCCTTATATATTTGATTATCTCTGCGATTCTGTGTCTGGTCGTAATCGGGGTTGTTCTGATTATTGCGCTAGTGATTTTCATGTTTGTCGCCAGTATCATCGCCACTGTCAAAGCCTCCCAAGGCCAAATGTACCGCTACCCGATGACCCTTCGAATGATCAGGTGATATTCTGCTGGCGGCATGGGGCCGCGTATTTAGCTTCCGGCTCCAGGTACATTCTGCCACGTCAAAATCACCTGTCATTTTGACACTACCGGCAGAAGGGGACAGGCTCCGAATCCCCGAGCGGCACCCTGATTATCAATGTTATAAGCTATTGAAATACAATTATTTACGGTCGTCACCTACCAGATTTGCAAATTCTGGCACGCAATTTGTTTTACCCCTTTATGTGCTTGGCAACACTGAATTGCCGGGCTGGGAATTGCGGTTCCCCCGTTTGTGGCGCCATGCGGGCTGCCCCAATTCCTCGCCCAGCACAGTGTATCAAGTTGAATGTTGAATATGGTTTTATCGCGGCGTAGTGTCGCCGCGCGAAAAAAAAGGAGACAATATCATGTTGGATTTACTGGATCCCGTCGCAACGCCCTACAGCGCGTTGCAAAATCAGATTAATGGTTTGCTGGAAGATTTTCTCGCGGAACCCGCCGCATGGGCCAGTGGTTCTGAATTACGGCGTTATCCGGCGGTAAATATCTGGGAAGATTGCGACGCCGCCCATCTGGAGGCGGAACTCCCCGGTGCCGTCATGGAGGATGTGGAATTGTACGTGGCCGGTAATCAGCTACGCTTAGGCGTGCAGCGCCGCGTTTCCGCGCCGGAGAAGGCCGCATGGCATCGCCAGGAGCGAGTTTCCGGCAATTTTACCCGGACATTTACCCTGCCATGGGAATTGGATGCCGACAAGGTTGAGGCAAAGCTCAAAGATGGAATTTTAACTGTTGAATTGCCCAAGGCGGAATCAGCGAAACCACGTAAAATCAAATTGCTGGCCAACTAATAAGCATTGGCGAACCGGCACAGGATTTACAAGAAAGGAGATTTGTCGTATGAATACGCAAGCACTGGAAAAACAGAGGATCGGAACGGACACACCCGAGCGGCTAAGCAACGAAACCTGGTACACACCGGCGGCCGACATTCTTGAAGACAATGATGGGTACACCATGGTCTTTGATATGCCGGGTGTGCAACCGGGCGATACGGACATCACATTTAATGGCGGCGTGCTGACCGTTGAAGGAAAAGTAAGCAACCCCGGTAATAACGATTCTCGCAATTACCTTATTCGTGAATACGGCGTTGGCCATTTTCACCGCTCCTTTACAATCCGCACGCCCATTGATTCCGATGCCATTACCGGTGAGCTGAAAAATGGCGAACTTAACATTCGCATTCCCAAAGCCAGGGCCGCGCGAACGAAAAAAATTACGGTCCGCGGTGGGTAAAACACGCGGGAATCAGGCCCGGGGAATGGACGATTGCCCATCGACCGGGCTTGGCAAAATATAGAGATTGCTTGAGGAGGTGTTGTATATGAAAAGTCTGATTAAACGTGTACAGGATGGTTCCAACTCGGGACAGGAGTCAAAGAAGCGGTGGATCAAACGTCCGGACTTATCAAATGTGCTGCCACAATTCCGGCATGATATGGATGACGCTTTTGACCGCATGTGGCGAAAACTGCATGCGTCCCGACCGGGAGCGGCCCTCGCGTGGCCGGCGGTGGATGTGGATGAGGATGATAAAGTTCTGCGTGTGCGGATTGATGCGCCAGGCGTCAACCCCAAAGACGTGGATGTGCAGTTATCCGGCAACCTGCTGACCATTCGAGGTTCGCGCGAAAGCCGGCATGACAAGGAAAAAGGCTCCGTTCATTACCATGAGCGCATTTCCGGCAGCTTCTACCGCACGATTCCGCTTCCAGATTATGTGGATGTGGAAAAAATAGAAGCCCGCTATGACAAGGGCGTCCTTAACATCCAAGCGCCCAAGATCCCGGGCCACGGCCCGCGCCGGGTCCCCGTCACAGCATAAGCAATCAGATTCTGCGGCGGCGTTAACAGCGCCGCCGCTATTTTATAGGGTCTATTGGCAACTCCTTCCCGCGACAACAGATCGGTGAATACTCGGACCGACGCCTGGGAGAGGCTCCTGGTGTGGGGGCCCGGTGGTGGGCCGGTGCTGGCTGGCCATGGCGTGGGTAACTATACTGGCGGATAGGACAGGAGTTTGTATTGATGCGCTTATCCTCCGCTATTATCGCCGCGACTGATCCAACTAGTATCGTGGAAAGTATTGCCGACCAGCTTAGCAGTCAGATGGGAGATCTGCCTACGGACCTGCTGGTCGTTTTTGTTTCCTCATTATTGCAGGCGGATTTTTCTCGTATTACCGGGGGACTTGCCGAACGCACGCACTGTCGAACGCTTCTGGCCTGTACGGCTGAAAGCGTCTTGGGCGTTGATCGGGAAATTGAGCGCAAACCGGCGGTGTCGGCCATCGGCTTTTCTCTGCCTGGCGTTACGGTGGATCATTTTCGCTTTGCCGATGAGGAATGGTCTGAGCTTCTCGGTGAAAACAGCACCCTTCGCGCTCGTTTGGAGGCGGGACCGAATTTACGCCTCTTTATCATGCTGGCCGATCCATTTACCACGCCCGTTGTGCAACTGCTTGACGCCTGCTCCAGGGAATTTCCCCATGCCCCTGTGGTCGGAGGAATGGCCAGCGGCGTGCAAAGGCCCGGTGAAACCCGACTGGCCATTAATGATCACATCTTCAACAGCGGTATGATCGGCGTATCATTTGCCGGCCCGCTGGAAGTCGATTGCGTCGTATCGCAGGGGTGCCGGCCGGTTGGTCCCACATTTACCATCACGCAGGGAAGTGAAAATAATATCAAAATGCTCGATGGCAAGCCCGCCATGACGGCTGTGCGGGATATGATGTCCGGCCTGTCCATGGAAGACCGCGAATTAATCCAGATGCGAAGCCTGCTGATCGGACGGGTCATTGATCAACGCAAGGGAAATTTCGGCCGGGGAGATTTTCTGGTGCGCAATATCCTGGAAATTCATCGCTCCGACGGCAGTATTTCCATCGGCGATTTTGTCCAGCCCGACCAGATTATTCAATTTCATCTGCAGGATGGCCGATCCGCTGATGAAGAATTGCGGCTGCTGCTGCAAGGCGAATTGATGCTCGCGGAAGTGCCGCACGGGGCGCTGATGTTCAGTTGCAATGGCCGGGGCATGAATCTCTTTGGTACGCCGCATCATGATATTCGGGCGTTGCGCGACGTGGTAGGAGCCATTCCGGTGGCCGGTTTTTTTTGTGCCGGCGAATTAGGCCCGGTGGGGGGGCGCAATTTTATTCACGGACAAACCGCCATTATCGCTCTGTTCCGGTAAATAATTACTTTTTCCAGGATACCGCACCTTATGACCGCACCAGGTTCTCCACCGCATGAAATTGAAATAAAGCTTAGAGTTGCTGAGGATTATGAACTCATGTCCCAGCGTCTCTGTGACGCGGGGGCACACTATATTCGAGATGTTCGGGAAACAAATATCTTTTTTGACACCGCCGATGGCCAATTGCGCACGGCCCGCGCCGCATTGCGGCTGCGGCATCAGATAACCCGTGAAGGTCAGGCGCTGCCCAGCGTTGTCACGTGGAAAGGCCCTCGTACTATGGCCCAGGTCAGCAGCCGACCGTCCGTTGATTTTTACGCCCAGCCGCCGGAAATGGCGGAATTATTATTTACCACGCTGGGGTATGTGAAGTTCATGGAGTTTCAAAAACGACGCCGCAGTTATGAATTTCGCGGCTGTCTGGTGGAACTGGATGAAATGCCGGTGTTCGGCTTGTTTTTGGAAATCGAAGCGCCCACCGAGGCGGCGGTGATTAAAGCGCGCCATGACTTGGCGCTGGATGATTTACCGGTTGAAGAAACCAGCTATTTCGCCATGGTGCGAAACTATTTACAGCAACATCCGGAACTCAACGGCCGACTGCATTTTCCACAACCGAAGTGATTGCCGGATTCGTCCCTATTTCAAGCCCGTGGTGGCGATACCGCGGATAAATGTTTTTTGTGCCAGAAAAAATAGCACCAGCACGGGCGCAATAATTAGTACCGATGCCGCCATCAGCAGATTATAACTTGTCCCGCCGGACCGGCTCTGATATACCTGCAACGCCACCGATAGCGTAAAACTGCTTTGATGCGTTAAATATACCAAGGGTCCCAGGAAATTATTCCATGCGCCCATAAATGAAAATAATCCCACCACCAGCAGCGCCGGGCGCGTCAGCGGCAGCATAATCCGCCACCATATTCCAAAGTGGGAACACCCATCCATCAACGCCGCCTCGGAAAGTTCGCGGGGAATGGTCAAATAGAATTGCCGCAGGAGAAAAATGAAAAACGGAATGCCGAAAAACGCCGGCACCCACAGCGGCAAATTTGTACCAATCCAGCCCAATTCCCGGAAAATCCGATACAGCGGCACCATAAACACCGGAAACGGAATCATCATCGATGCCAGCACAATGCCAAAAACCAGCCCCCGGCCCCGCCAGCGGATTTTCGCCAAACTGTACGCCACCAGCGAAGATGACAACATCGCCCCCAGGGCGCTCAAGGACGCGATAATTAACGTATTTCTCGCAAAAAGGGAAAAATCAAATTGCGGATCACCCAGCACATGTCGGTAGTTTTGCCAGCGCAGCGGATGTGGAATAATCACCGGGGGAATCTGCACCGCCTGCACTTCCCGCTTCAAACTCGTATCAATCATCCAAAGCAGGGGCGCGGCATACGCGGCGGCGGCCAGCAGCAAAAGAAGATGCGTCAGCAGGCGTTGCTTACGATTCATGCGTAGTAGACCCACTTTCTGGCCGAGGCAAACGCCAATGCCGTCAGGAAAAGAATGATCAGCAGTTGAATCCACGCCATCGCGCAGGCCGGCCCCATCCGCAACTGATTAAATGCCGCCTCAAATATATACATGCTGTAAAAAAGTGTGGAGCGCCCCGGTCCGCCGCCGGTCATCACGTAGGGCACATCAAATATCTGCCAGCTACCGATGATGCCCATAATTAAATTAAAAAATATCACCGGTGACAGCATCGGCAGCGTGATATGAAAAAAACGGTGAATCGCGCCGGCACCGTCCATCTCGGCCGCTTCGTGCAACTCACGCGGGACATCCTGCAGCCCCGCGAGAAATATCACCACCGTCTGGCCAACGCCCCAGAAACTGATAAAAATAATCGCCGCCATCGCCCAGTGCGGATCACCCAGCCATACCGGTGCTGTGATGTGCCGCAGTGATTCAACAGTGGCTTGGCCGGCCCCCAGAGCGCCGGCCAGCGGGGCAAGTATCCGCCGTCCCAGCGTATGTAACATCGGCCGAAGTGCCGCATTAATCAGGCCCTTGTCCGCATTAAACAGCCATTGCCAGATCAGGGCCGACGCCACCAGCGGCACCAGCGACGGCATAAATACAATCGTGCGGTAAATGCCCGCGCTGCGCACGGGTTGATTCAGCAGCAGCGCCAGCAACAGGCTTAATGCCAGCGTAAAGGGAACGGAAATCGCCGCGTAAATAATGGTGTTCCATAACGCCGTGTGAAAAGCGTGGTCCGTTAAAAGATGCCGGTAATTCGTCCAGCCGATCCATATCGCCGGCTGCAACATGCTGTAATTGCAGAAGCTGTAATACAAACTCATCGCCAGCGGGTACACCAAAAACGCTGCCACACCAATAAGATACGGTGCCGCAAACGCCATCCCCGCCAACTGCTCACGTCGGGTAATGCGTTCTCTCATCGCCGCAACTCCTGCTTGATGCGCAGCTTCGCGAGATGATTTTCGCGTTGTACCCACTGATCGGCCAGAAATTGCGCGTGGCGAAGCTGATCAATCACCGACGCACCCATCCAGATACGATTGGCCATGACGGTCATTTGCAAATTCACGCGCGGCCAGATCGGACTTGGTGGCAGCGACTGCACATTAGGATTGCGCGATATGCGGTCAAATACACGGATATATGGATTGGGATTCCGCCGTATATATTGCGCACTGGTCTTCATCAGCGGGGACGGCTTGGCCTGCTTGTCATTGAGATATTCCAGATTTTTCTGCTGGATAAAAAATTTCAGCACCTGCAGCGCCGCCTTTACATGCTTGGCGCCCCACGGAATAACCCAGATGTCACAGTCCCCAAACGTCGCTGCGCCCGGCGGACCAAAGCTCGTGGGAAATGGTGCCACGCCATAATGCCCGACAAGTTCCGGATTGTTGCGATTAATAAAATTTGCCAGAAACGGCCCCTGCAATTCCATGGCAACCTGCCCGTCGATAAATGGATTTAGCGGCGAATTGAACTGCCCGAATCCGCTTTGAAAACTGTCTACCTCCTGATACCCCAGCCGCTTGGAAAAACTCTGCAGCCATCGATATGCCGCAAGTTCCTGCGGCGTATCAATCCGGAAATACCCGGTCTTAAAATTATAAATATGATTGCCAAAATAAATGCCCCAATCCGAGGCGTACCAGTTCGGCTCCATCGGCAGAAACCCCGCCCGCTGAATCGTGCCGTCAGGCTTGATAACGGTCAGTCGCGCCGCCATGTCCGCAAGTTGTTTCAGGGTTGTTGGCGGCTTGTTGGGGTTCAGCCCCGCTTTGGCAAAAAGCAGCTTATTCCAATACAGGGCGTTGGGGTCCGTCGTAGCCGGCAGCCCATACAATCGGCCGTAGGGGGCGCAAAGTTTCCATGCGAAGGGCACAAAAGTGTGATCCGTTACCACATGATGCCGTACCAGCGTATCCAGTGAAGTAAGGGCATGGTAGGAAATAAATTGCCCCATAATCCCCGACCAGATCGTGACTAAATCAGGCGGGTCGCCCCCGGCGGTGGAAATCAACGTTTTGATGTTCACATTACTGACTTCCACCATATTGATAAATATATGGTGCTGCGAGGTATTGAATTCGTTGACAATATGTTCCATTGCCCGGCCTTCAAAGCCGGTCCATTCTTCCCAATAGCTTACGACAACGCGATGATGAATCGGTGCGCCGTCTGGGAGAATATGCGTGCTGGGCCGGTCGCCGAAGACGAACATCGCTGCCGCGCCGATGGCCACCATCGCAATGGCAACCCGATGCGCCGCCCGCGCAAACCGCGATGATTCCTGTGCTTCCATGCGATCGCCTTATTGTTTTGTAATAATCTCCATGCCATTCATATAAGGCCGCAGCGCTTCCGGTACGCGGACCGCACCCTCGGCCGTTTGATACAGCTCCAGAATCGGAATCAAAATCCGCGGGCTGGCCGCCACCGTGTTATTCAGCGTATGGCAGTACTGCACCTTTCCCTGTGTATCACGATAACGTAATTCGCACCGCCGGGCTTGAAAATCATACAGCCGGCTGGCGCTATGCGTTTCCCCGTAGGCGTTGCGTGAGGGCATCCAGGTTTCAATATCGATCATTGAGGCGTTCTTCGGACCCAGATCGCCCGTGCAGCATTGCATCACCCGATAGGGCAAATTCAGGCGTTGCAGTAATTGCTCACTGTTGGCTAGAATCTCTTTATGCCAGCGGATGGATTCCTCCCGGTCATTTTTGCAGATAATAACCTGCTCCACTTTATCAAACTGATGAATGCGGTACAGGCCCGAGGTATCCTTGCCGTATGTGCCCGCTTCCCGCCGAAAGCAGGTGCTTTGCGTAACCAGCTTCCGCGGTAACTGTGTTTCATCCAGAATTTCATCGAGATAAAATGCCGTCAGGCCCACTTCACCAGTACCCGTTAGAAACCTCTCATCTTCACCGGTTTCAGTAATTTCCCCCACCCGATACGCCTGCTCTCGCCCGGCCGGAAAAAAACCCGTCCCCCGCATGGCCGCCTCACGCACCAGCACCGGAACCGTCAGGGGCGTAAAGCCTTTTTCAAATACCATCATATCCATGGCCAGGCGCAACACCGCCTGATGCAGCAACGCACCGGCCCCGGTGAGAAAGTAACTGCGTGATCCCGCCAGGCGCACACCCCGCGGCACATCAAATAGCTCCAGCTTCTCCCCGAGTTCTATATGGCTGCGCACTGGAAACTCGAAGCTTGGCACGTTGCCCCATTTTCGCAATTCCACGTTGTCTTCGGAAGATTTCCCCAGCGGAACGTCACTATCGGGCGGCAGCGGAATGGTCAGTAGACGAGCGTCAATTTCCGGTTGCAGCGCTTTAATCTGTTCCTGAAGTTCCAGCGATTCCTGTTTGATTTCTGTGGGTCGCTGCCGCAACTCCGTCGCCTGCTTTTCCAGTTCCGCCCGCTTGGCCGGGTCTTTCTCCGCTTTAATCCGACCCATTAACGGACCAATTTCCCTGGTAATTCGATTCTGTTGCGTGGCTAATTCCTGCAGCCGCTGCTGCAAGGCGCGTGATCGCGCATCGAGTTCCAGCAACCCGTCAAGATCAACAGAAATATTTTTCGCCGCAGCGCCGTCGCGCACTACCCCGGGATTTTCCCGGATAAACCGCATGTCCAGCATATGAAACCGCCCAAACCCTTAAAACCAAAATTCAGGCAGTATCATAACAATTAATTCCCATTCAGTCGCCGGGCCGCCCAGGGCCGTGGAGGTTAGGCCTCACAGGGGACTGCTTACAGGGACAGCGAAGCTTCATAGTAGCCGCCGGCTCTGCGGGTGGAGGAATGCCCTAAGCATTTTCCGCCGAGCCTATCAGCGTTGGCACTGGAATAGGTGGCAATATTGTTTGGCCGAACGATCAGCGGTTTTCCCAAGGTTGCAACAGCGGCGTGGTGCGGTAACATTGGCGATGTACGCACGGTTGCAACAGCGGCTGGGAAACTAAAGGCGCTTGGATAATGATTACCCAATTTCACGTGAAAAATTACAAAGCCCTGCGGGACGTGACATTGCCTCTCACGCCAATTCACGTATTGATAGGCCCGAATGATAGCGGGAAAACCAGTATTCTTGAGGCAATCGCAGCGTCGTGCAAAAGTGCGGATTATCCGCTCAATCAGGTCTTCCCCGCGACTTTTAACCCGTCGAATTTGCTTTGGGACACCCTTGGCGATGACACCGCCTCGTTCGGAGCTGAAATCGTGGATGATGCCATCGCTGGCGAATACCACATTGAGTGCGCGATGCGGCAAGAGGTGGGCCAACCGCTTCGCGGCAATGAGGTTTGGACCCCAAAGGATGGGGAGCCAACTCCTTTTCCGGCGGCAATTCCCCATAGCACGACCCTGCAATTCGCCTACACAACCGGCCAGACGAACGTAGCCCGCCAATTGGTAAAAGCATTGCACGACGCCCTTAGTGGCGTTGCGCTGTTCCGCTGGAATCCACGGTTGCTTAAATTGCCCGTTGTACTTGACGCAGCGCATCGGCTTTCCATGGACAGTTCCGGTTTCGGATTGGCGCAATGCTTGGATGATATTCTTGGCTTAAATCGAGATCGGTTCCGCGCGCTGGAATCTAAATTTCGTGAAATTTTCCCGGAAATGAAAGCTATACAATTGAGCTCCGTGCATGCTTACCAGTGGCCGCAGCCCCACTTGGCGGAGGACTTGCCTCATGCCACGAGGAACACTGGAAAAGGCATTTACTTCCAACTGCAAAACGGCCGCAGTATTCCTGCCGCACAGGCTTCGGACGGCTCGCTGTTGGTCCTGGCTTATTTAACGCTTTTATATTTGCCCGATCCGCCGCGGGTCATCCTCGTTGAGGAGCCGGAAAACGGAATTCATCCTAAGCGTCTTGAAGAGGTTCTCAACATTCTGCGGCATTTAATCGAGAGCCAGAAACGCACCCAGATTGTCATGACCACCCATTCGCCGTACCTGCTCGACTTTTTCAAGCCGGAGGAAGTGACGTTGTGCCGCAAAGAACCGGACGGCAGCGTCTCGGTGCATCCGCTGGGATCGTCGCCCGATTTAAGAAAACAGCTCGATGTCTTTAGCCTCGGTGAAATCTGGACAGCGGAAGGTGATGAGGCGCTGGCCAAAACAGTTACGGACGGGAAGAAATAATGCGCGTGCTGGTGGTCGTTGAGGGTAAGCACGAGTCCGGCGGAGCGGCCAGTGCGTTAATCCAGCTGGTAAGGCCTGATTTAAATGATCTGACGTTCGACCGGTTGGCAAATTCGAAAATCCACACGCACCCCGGAAAAGGGAGGGCGTATTTCAAAAAAGCGGTTCGCTGGATGCTGGAGGCCAGGAAGCGCGGCTTTGATGCCATTATTTTATTGGTGGATCGCGACGGCGTACAAACGCGATGCACTGAAATCACGGACGCCCAAGAAGATCATACAATCTGCAATATTCCACGGGCGTTGGGCGTGCCGGTTGAGGCTTTCGACGCGTGGATGCTGGCCGACGAGCTAGCCATCAGTAAGGTTGTAGCCGTAACTGTCCCGCCGCAACCAGACCCGGAACAGATAGCCCACCCCAAAGAACACATGGAAAAATTGCTGGAGGGTTTGGGCTTGCAGTGGGGCGGTGCGGAAATGTACGCCCGGATCGCGGCCGAACTGAATCTTTCCCATCTTAGGCACCGCTGCCCGGACGGTTTCGCGACCTTTGCTGATCGAGTGCTAATGCTATAAACCCAAAGCCGGGTCGTCGCCGCCGCCGCAGGGCCGCAACTTTAGACGCGAACGCATGGGCATCAGGCAGCAGCCAAGGGGCACCGCAGCCGTATAGCTTTACTCCCTGGACATAACCGGGGCGTTTTTGACTCTTTACCTCTGCGACGACGCGCCGGGCTGCGTTACCGGAATTTTTAGGCCTAGTAGTGTGATTCCAAAATAACATTGCAATGCGAGATTCGCCGGTGTATACTATATCCTTTCCAAGGAAGGAAGG
>DAHVEJ010000320.1 GCA_027313145.1 Phycisphaerales bacterium
TTTAACACCTTGGAGCAAATCCAGATCGTGACCGCCGCCCTTACCGCCATCGCCAACCGACAGGCCGAGTGCCGGAATGGGAAAAGTGAAACGCACCCTGCCCACGCCCGCGCGTGAATCGCGTTAGACCGCCGTTGTGACGACCCGATGGTCGGTTCGCCACCGCAGAGTAACCACCGGATTATTTTCCGGTGCTCCCGGAACCCATGGTGTTAAAGAAAAAAGGTACCTGACACCTTTTTCGTGTGCAGCACCCTGGTGATAACCCGGGGGTCGGTTGGCGGCAGCAGATTAACCACCGGATTACCATCCGGTGGTGGAAATAGGCAACGTGAAACGCACACTGCCCAAGCTGTCCCCTGTAACCCGTAACCGGTAACCTCATCCAACCCGTTGGTTGGACTGGCTTAAAAGCTTACCGCGACGCCGGCCATGACGGTTTGGGCGAATTGGCGGTGATCACCGACTTGGGTTTCATAGTTTACAAATAGTGATATCTGCTGATTGATATACCCGCTGGCTCCTAAGCCCAGTAAGGCCGAATCTCGTGATGGGCCGGCGGTGTTATAGATAAAGTTGCCACCACCAAGTTGCGTGAAGCTGGCGTTGATATTTC
>DAHVEJ010000321.1 GCA_027313145.1 Phycisphaerales bacterium
GAACCTCCTTGTTCAATGACTGATCTATCGGTCCACATACGGCTAAAGCTTGAGCAAATATTGCGCTGTAGTACTAGAAACCTCAGTAATCGCGTCTAAGTGATTGCAGCTACTTCACTCATGAACTCCACGCCGACCGCTGCCACATTTTCTCTGAATAATCCGGGCTAGGCGGGATCGATGCGGAAGAAATCCTCGCCGGGGCAGTGTACCACGGCCCCTTCCTCTTTCAGTCTGCGTAACACCCCCCCCTCCCATGCCTCGAGTTCCTGCTCTACATAGGGCATTACCCCCGGTCCGCTGGCCGAGCCGATGAGGCAGAACACCTCACCCCTTTGCACAAGCGCTCCCTCCGGCTGGAGCCAACGAATAATGCGCATTTCGGACATGCCACGCAACCCCATTTCGGACTCATTGGCACCCCGACCGTCGGGGGGCCGCTGGTACCCGGCCCGCGGGGGCACAGCACCCAGTTCCATCGGCGCTCTGGAGTCCGGAGTCCCAATGGTCCGGGGAGCGCCGGGGAGCGTCCGTTGGCTAGTAGTGTGATTCCAAAATAACATATCAATAGTTATGGGGGCGTAACCGTGTCGAGTCGATACTTCCACCGGAAT
>DAHVEJ010000322.1 GCA_027313145.1 Phycisphaerales bacterium
TGTGAACCGCTTCGCCCGATCAATTCCGGCACCGCTTAACCTGGCCCGCAGTTCCGCATTCTCAACAAGTTGTCGCAGGCCATTTGCTATCGCATCCACATCCAGCGGATCCACCATGATCCCCGCATCCCCCACCACCTCCGGCAACGATGTTAAATTCCCCGTGAGCACCGGCACACCCGCCGCCATCGCTTCCAGCGGCGGCAATCCAAACCCCTCATAAACCGAAACATAAGCGAACGCCATCGCCCCGGCATAAAGCGCCGGCAACACCCCCTCCGCCACCCGACCAGCGAAATGAACCCGCGGCGCTCCGGGTTCACAGGAGCTAGGAGCTAGAAGATAGGAGTTAGAATGCTGCGGAAGCGCTGCGCTTTCAATTAGCCCGGCAGGCGAAGCCTGCGAAGTCGCACCGTCTTCTAACTTCCAACTTCTAACTTCTAACTTCTCCCCCGTCCCCTCCGCCGCCTCCCCTACCTCTGTGGTGAATCCCCCCCCATCGTTAATCTGTGAAATCTGCGTAATCTGTGGATCAGAATCGTTGTTCGTTGCCCCCTCATTCCCTTCTGAATGCAAGGTTCTAGATTCTAGATT
>DAHVEJ010000323.1 GCA_027313145.1 Phycisphaerales bacterium
CTTCGGACGATGTTATTCATGGAGAGCGGGGCGAGCCTATCTGGGCACGAAACCGTCGAAGAAGAGCCTCACCCGGATGATTGGGGCCATTCGCGAATGCACTGACCGACGGACGACGTGGCAGGAGGCCGATGACTTGGTGTTGCAACTCAATCGCAAGCTGGTTGGGTGGGCCAACTATTTTACGTTGGGCCCAGTCAGTCCCGCTTATCGTACGGTTGACGAATACGCTCAGCGTCGGCTCCGCCGGTGGTTGTGTGCGAAGCATAAAGTCCGGAATACTGGCAAGTTCCGATATTCCAACGAGTACCTCCATGACCGGTTGGGACTCGTCTGGCTTTATCAACGCACGCGCAACTTCCCGTGGGCGACAGCCTGATGCCTTGTCCGAGAGCCGAATGCGCTAGCTGCGCCCGTTCGGTTCGATGAGCGGGAAGTGGAAACGGGACTATGGATGGGCTACTTGGGCACCGGCTCCGAAAGGGCCGGAAACAGACAAGCCTTCTGCCTACCGTTACCGCGCCACTTCTCGACTCTACTGACTCTCCCGAATGGATTTCTCATGCTTTCCAGGCCTTTT
>DAHVEJ010000324.1 GCA_027313145.1 Phycisphaerales bacterium
TGAAAACAAGTTTGGGCGAGGGGCTGCCAACATACAAAGGAGGACTCTCTCATGCAGGCCACACCACCGACCGGGTGTCGGCCGATGTTTTATCGGATGTTCCAAGCCACTTTTTGCGCAACTCGTTTGATAACAACGACTTACATGCGTTTTTCGCGTTTGCGTGTAGCCACTAAAATATTTGATATTATTTTATATTGCTCTTGCTTTTAGATTTATTTGTGTTATACTGTGGCCACTATGCACGTGGATGAAGGTCATTCCGGTCCCTATGTTCGACGCCTCTTACGCGATTCCTATCGCCAGGACGGCAAGGTCAAACACCGAACTATTGCCAATGTTTCCAGTTGCTCTCCAGAAGAGATCCAAGCTCTCAAGTTGGCCCTGCGACACAAAGGCGATCTGACAACCTTGGCATCGCTACGAGATGCCACCTTGCATCAGGGATTGTCATGCGGGGCTGTCTGGGTGGTCTACGATATGGCCCGGCAGTTGGGAATTCAAGCGGCTCTGGGTTCTACCCGCCAAGGCAAATTAGCACTCTGGCAGATCATCGCCCGTGTGATCGATCA
>DAHVEJ010000325.1 GCA_027313145.1 Phycisphaerales bacterium
TCGTAATCGTTGGTACCGATAAAAGCACGGCCCACAGCAGATGACCGGACAAATTGCCGAATTCCCCAAGGTTGATCAAAATTTTGGGCTTGAGGCGGCGTTCCCACACGTCTAAATGCACACCGGAGTTGAATCGCGTAATGCGTGTGATTGCGGCGCGGCCGAATTCGACAGTTTGACCATCGGACGCCTGTTGCTATAAAGTGTAGTGCTCAAGCGATGTAAGCAATCGCCTTGGGGGATGGTGTAACGGTAGCACAGCAGATTTTGGTTCTGCTTGTTCTGGTTCGAATCCAGATCCCCCAGTTTTTCATTATTCTGTATTTTGTCAATTCGCAGTGTCGCCCCTACTATCTTCCGGCATCGTTAACGATGCGCGCTGCACAATGTGCATCGCAACTTGCGATCTACGGCTGCAGGGAATCGGGAAATGAATCCAGATTTTGATATCGCAGTGATCGGCGGCGGTCCGGCGGGAACAACCGCAGCTGCAATTCTCGCGGCCGATGGTCGCAAAGTAGCCATTTTTGAACACCGCGTATTTCCGCGCCAGAAGGT
>DAHVEJ010000326.1 GCA_027313145.1 Phycisphaerales bacterium
TGTGCATTGATTGGCAATTCCAAGCGTTTGGCCTCTTCGACTGCTACCGTGGCCTCGGGTCGGATCGCCGGGTTGTTTCCAAATTCCTGCCGGGCCGGGATCAACGCTTCGACCCCACGATCTTCCAAGCCTGAGAGATTTGTACCATTATGAAAGCCGCTATCCGCCAAAGCCTGCTTGGGCTTCTCCTCGAACTGCTCTTCAATACGATCTATGGCTGGTATCAGGGCCGCTTCCTCATTATTGCCTACCACGACTTCGGCATCCACAATAAAACCACCCTTCGTTTCCGTGGTGGCCACGGGAGTGTAATTCGGTGCATATCCACCCTGTTTATTGGGTAGTACCCGTGCATCGGGATCGGCTAGCGGTATCTGTGGCCCCTTGGCCGATACATCCTTACGTGCTCCCCGCTTTTCCCGCATCGCATCGAGCTGGGCCTTGGCCTCCTGGACAGTGGCGTCCGGAACTAAAATAACGCGGTCTTAATATTCGCAATCGCGAGAGTTGCGCTGGCGCGTATTTTGTGGTTTACTCTCGGGCATGGTGAACGCAGG
>DAHVEJ010000327.1 GCA_027313145.1 Phycisphaerales bacterium
CTTGGCATGTTGGCCCAGGAAGCAGCCGCCGCGAATGTGGCAATCCTCGGCTTCTGTCTGATGAGCAACCATATTCACCTGATTGCCACACCGCATCGTGCCAATGCTTTGGCGCGAGCCATCGGACGGGTGCATTTCCGTTACACCCAATATATCAACCATCGGCACAACCGCTCCGGCCATCTCTGGCAGAATCGATTTTTCTCCTGCCCTTTGGGCCAGCACCATTTTCTGCGGGCCATGCGTTATGTGGAACGAAACTCGGTTCGCGCGTCCATCGCCACTTTGGCCTGGAAGTACACCTGGTCCAGTGCCGCAGTACACGTTGGCCAGGCGACTTTGGAGAGCTTTCCAAGTGATTTAATCAGTGCCGCCGGATTCAAGCCGTCCCCGGAGGCGTGGAGGGTTTTCCTCCGGCAAGCCGACGAGCCAAGAGACATCACGGCCCTCCGCCGGGCCACGCAAACCGGCAGACCACTGGCCGGTGACCGCACGATGAGCAAATTCGAGAAACTTGTCGGACGACGTCTGCGGGCACTACCTCCCGGAAGGCC
>DAHVEJ010000328.1 GCA_027313145.1 Phycisphaerales bacterium
CAACTGGCGCAAATGTAGATGTCGTTGGGGCCTTCCACCATGGGGCCGACTTCGCGGCTGGATTTTCCACAAAACGAACAATTGGTCACTTTTCGGCCCCGAAATCCACCTGATCCACCTGATCCACCGGGGCCATTACCAACTCCGCCACCACCATTACCTGATCCACCATTTCCGCTCTGATTTGACATGTCACGCAGTTCCAGTTGTCGCCGGCTTGAGGCCTAATTAATCAATATTACCTCCCGTTCAGCAAGCCAGCGGCCTGAACAGGCAAATTCACCAACCGGAGTATTCTAACAGACTATTCCAACGTAACCAAACCGTCGCGGGCCGCGACAAATGCGGTGGGTGGGGCAGGAGTTTCGGCCGGAACGGCGTGATGGTAAGGTTACAGGTTACACATTGGGATTCGAGATTCGAGATTCCAGGTTCCAGGTTCCAAATTCCAGATTCCAGGTTCCAAGCTTCGGATTCTGTCAATGATCCGGACAGGCGCTTAACGGTGCCTCTTCGACGGTGACTTATGAAGAGCTTTATTTTATGAT
>DAHVEJ010000329.1 GCA_027313145.1 Phycisphaerales bacterium
CCTGGCCGGGCAATGTTCGAGAGCTGGAGAATGCCATAGAACGCGCGGTGGTATTAAGTCGTGGGGACACGCTCACAGAAGACTTGCTGCCCACAGCCATTCGCGCTTTCGCCCAGCAGGGCCGGGCCAGTATCGCCAGCGAAGATCTCGACGGTATTGTACATCGCCTGGCCGACCAAGCCATCAGCGAATATGCCCTGCGTGAAGGACAGATTTATGATCTGGTCATTAATCAGGTGGAAAAAGCGCTGCTTGAAAAAGCCCTGCAGCGTTGCGGCGACGTGAAAATAAAAGCCGCGGACTTTTTAGGCATCAACCGCAATACACTGAATAAAAAAGTCAAGGAAATGGGCATTGAATCCAGTGAATTGCCCGAAGCCGACCATTCCACATGAAAGCCGTAACCCCAGAATCTTTCGCCGCGGGCCCGCAGTACCCATCTGCCCTGCAACACGTGATCATTCAACGGATGTTCCAGCATAACGCGGTGCTTCGCACAGCGATATCAGGCTGTAAAATCAACGCGTTTTGCGTCTTTCAGGCAGCT
>DAHVEJ010000032.1 GCA_027313145.1 Phycisphaerales bacterium
GTTAATTTATGCAATTAATCACTAGTTTTAGCGACGAGACAACAACAAATAGCTCCCCGAAACCTGCCTGGCTCATCAGCGAGGTGCCGTTCCATAAAGGATGCAGAACTTCCTTGGCAGGGAGCGAACAGATGGGTTCTCCGCCTCGTCTGGCCTGAAGCCCACTGGCAATTTGCACTGCAGTTGGTACCCCGTCGGTGTTTTCCGATATACCAGCGGGCCATGCGTGAAGGGGTCAGAGGGGAGCTTTCTGATAAATCCGGGAACCAACTGGCCCAACTTTCGCGGAAAGGCACCCTGGCTTGCGTGATAGGCGGCAAGTGAAAATGCAGTAAGGTCAAGGGACCAGCACGCCAGAGACGCCTGATATTCGAAGGCTTCCATGGCGGTATTTTCGGGGAGAAGCGACGCGAAAAATCTCTTACGGTGCCAGAACGTACTCCATGGTCGCTCACCGCAAGAACATGATCCGCTCGCCCGGTCAATATTCTCAAGCAGTTGCAGCCTGTGCAGATAGGGGCGAGCCTCATACGCCACTTGAGCCTTATCAAACCACCGATTACATTCGATCAAGGCTCGATTATAGTTCAGCACCTGCAGTAATCCGGCCCAGCTGGGCAGGCCAAGAGCCTCACTGGTACGGATTGGATGCCGTGCATAGAACATAATTTCATTGATTTTTTCATATCTTTCCGCGATCCCCACGGCACTGAACGGCGGCAGCGGTGGCCCGATGGCTTTAAGTTCCCGCATATATCGGGACGCATGTACGTCGGTCAGATTCGAGCTTGTGGCGACCGCCTTATCGGCTTGGCAGGCCATCATATCCAGAGACAGCCCGATGCGCCGGGACCACAGAAACGGGAGTTGGCCCAATAGCCTTGCAGCGCGGTGCGCCGAAATAATTTTGCGCTCCGCGTCAACGACATGTCCGTCAGCCAATGAATACATTCCCGAAATGATTACCGCTTCGTATACCTCCCGAAAGCCCCTGGCAAATTTGACCTCTTCCGCGTAGCCAATCTTTGCGAGGGGGCTGGCTGCCGGAAGCCTTACGAGCGGGACGAACAGGCGGCGGTAATGGGACGCCTGAATCGCCCTGGCAAATGCGATACGATTGAGGCTGATCCACTCGGCACGTTCTGGGTGTTGTTGCTTCGTCCACGGAGACTGCCGAATCTGGCGGTAAACCGCCTCCCATCGAGTGCCACTTTCAGACTCCTTGAAGGGAAGGCGGCCACTGCCCTGAAATTGCAGGAGCCGCCGAAAGCGATTCTCCACTTCAAGGTGGGGCGGCATCCCCAGTAGCCTAAGGATACGGGGGCGTACAGAGGCCGGCCCAAGGCAGACGTCTCCTGCGGAGTGCAGGAACATTACTGCTGCGTTGTTGCGTGGCGTCACACCCTTGGAATACCTGACGTTGATCGCGCGAACAAAATCCACGCCGCCATGGCCATCGATCGGGGACACGAGGCGTGTGGTATCGCGGCCTATGGATATCCGCCTGAGCCACGCAGCCACGGATACATCTACGCATAACAGGGCCATGCCCACGCACGTCACAAGAAGGCCACCGCCCACCAAAAGTTTCGCACCTCGTCGCATCGTTCACGCTCGCTGGTTCAACAGGAGTACAAAATCGTGTGCTCGCCGTCGGCTGCTGGCGCAACCACTACGGGGCATCCTCTGAACATGACCCTTTCTATCACTTCTTTCGGCAGAAGTAAATCGATCGCAAACCGGGCTGGTGATTCCCCAAAATCCCGCCGATTAAACGTCACCAGATCGTCAACACCGCCATTAGCCGCGGCCTCAAGAACCCCGCCTGCAAAACGCCAATTACTGCAATGCCCAAATTCTAATCCGCCCGGAAAGCGCAACGGGGACGCGGAAAGCGAAACGGGGACGTGATTTGTTAATTAAAAAAGCGGCGGCCTTAATGGCTGCCCACCAGTGCTTGGCACTACAGCAAAATGGATCGTGTTGTGATGCTTGGGAACAAAGAGCAACAAATCGCCGTGCAATGATGAATGGCGCACGGTGTCCAATGCCCGGCAAGCTCCAGGACTCTACGGCTCAACTATCAACTGTTCTCGAGCTCCACCCGCCGCCGCCCGAATAGGGACATTTGCCAGCCTGCGGTTGCCATCAGGATTCCAAAAGCCAGCATCTCGATGGTACCTGGCAGCGGTACGGGTTGGGGTGAAATAGAAAGCGATCCAGCCAGAACGCCTCCGGAGAAATTGACCAACTCAATATTCGCGGCCACAACACCATTGGAATTGGTGAGGAAATCTGATGTCGTGGGTAATGCGGCAACCTCGGGAATGTTTGAAAAATTTGTCGGATAACCGGCTATATAATTCGTGAAATCACCAAAAATCTGGTAAGACTCGGTGGAACTTGGATCGCTGCCGCCATTCAATAAAGCATTGACCACATCAGATTCTGTTAATGTCGGCGAACCGGCTGCTAATATATTTTGGCTTTCCAAGTTTTGTGTTTCAGCCTGAAGGAAGTTTGAGAACACCGTGTCAAAGTTGCTGCCGAGATAGTTGTTAACGCTGTTTGCAGCAAAGCCGATCACGACTCCGTGGGTGATTACACCACTGGCATTCGTCGTACTGTATACGCCATAAGCATCAAAGTTTTCAAAGGCGGCAGGCGGTTCGCCCACACTGGCACCAAATGCAATTGCTCCATCGCTAAAAGGCCCTTCGCCAAATCCGATCTGGCTAGGTCCGCTGCTGAGTCTGAAGTCAATATTCAGCTCAGAGAGTGAATCGCTGGCACCCGACACTCCGGCGTTGGGGCCATTCCATGTTCCGGTTGCCAAAACATTGGGCGGGGGCGGCTGATAGCCGGGGGGAACACGGACAGTAGCTTCAGCCTGTCGCACCGGATTAACGAGCGAAGCGGCTCCAGCAACCATGGAAAACAAAATTACTTTAACCGTGAGACGTGGCAGATTCATTGATTCCCTCCAAAAAAACCAACCTTTATTTTGCCGGGGGTTGTCACCCGCCTCGACATCCGAGTCACCCACTTTTAGGCACGTTACGCCGGTTAGTCAAGTCGATGAAGGTTTTACGCAAAATCATTGTCAGCAAAATGGTTGTCCGCCGGCCATCGCCCCGCGTCGGCCTTACAACATCCGCCCGGCCTGCTCATTTGACCCTCTTCGCCCGATGCTCTATTCTAATTGCCCGGTTAATTTTGTTGTTGTAACAGAGCTTATTGCAAGGGTACACTAAATGTCAGGATTCGAGACTACATTAAAAATTTATTATGAAAAAGATGCTCCCATTTCCGGTCTTAATGGCAAAACCGTGGCGGTTTTGGGTTATGGCTCGCAAGGACATGCGCACGCTCAAAACCTGCGTGACAGCGGCGTGAAGGTTATCGTGGCCAATCGGCGCGATTCCGCCAATGGCAAACTGGCTATCGAACACGGCTTTGACCCCATGCCGATTCCCGACGCCGTCAAAGCGGCCGATCTCATTATCGCCACGCTTCCTGACGAACTGCAGCCGGATATTTACGTCCGGGAGATCGGGCCTCATCTTAAAGCCGGCAAAACCTTCGGTGCCACTCACGGCTTCGGAATTCACTTTAAGCAAATTGTCCCCTCCCAAGATGTTGATGTTGTCATGATTGCCCCCAAAGGTCCGGGCCATCTGGTACGCAGCGAGTATGTCAAAGGCGGCGGCGTGCCCTGTCTGGTCGCCGTGCATCAGAACGCCAGCGGCCAGGCCATGAAAACGGCTCTGGCATGGGGCAACGGCGTGGGCGGAGCCAGGGCCGGTATTATTGAAACAAGTTTTAAGAATGAATGTGAAACGGATTTGTTTGGTGAGCAGGCCGTGCTGTGCGGCGGACTATCGGCCCTAATCAAAGCCGGGTTTGAAACGCTGGTGAAAAATGGCTACCCGCCGGAAATGGCCTACTTTGAATGCGTGCATGAAGTGAAACTGATTGTCGATCTGATTTATCAGGGCGGCCTGAACTACATGCGTTACAGCATCAGCAATACCGCGGAATACGGCGATCTTACCCGCGGCCCGCGCATTGTTACCGATGAAACCAAAAAAGAAATGCAGAAGATTCTCGATGAAATTACCTCGGGCAAATTCGCGGCGGAATGGATGGCTGAGCACCGCGCCGGCAAGCCCAAGTTCAAAGCTCTTTACGAAGCGGACGCCAAACATCCGGTGGAAGTCATTGGTCGTAAATTGCGTAAAATGATGCGGTGGATCAACTCCAAGGAAGTGGATTAATACGGCCGCAGCCTACTAGCCTGAACTGACACACGGAGCGTAAAAGGGTGACAATCAAACTAACCAGTGGCTTGGATCATGTGGCAATTGCCGCGGACAATACCCAGCAGGTTGTGCAATGGTACAGCCGGATGCTTGGGATGGTGATTATTGCACAAACCGAACCCATGGAAAGCTCCGGTCAGCGCACGTATTTAATCGGTCCACCGACATGCAAAAACGCCTTTGGCGGCATGATGCTTGAGGTTATGCCCCGTAATGAACATGTGCGCCGCCCGCGTGAAAGTCATGATCCCGGGATCAGCCATATCGCGTGGATGGTGGAGGATTTTGATGAAGCTTATGCCCATCTGGCCGGGCAGGGCGTGGGCTTTGTCGGATCGGTCGTCGGAGCGGTGGGCGGCGGACGACTTATTTCCTTCGTCGATTGTGAAGGCAATCTCACGCAGATTGTGGAACGTAAAAAGCCCTGAGGGCAAATGCGCAACTGCGTCTGACACTCCTATCAGGAATTAAAATTATGCGGCAAAGCTATAACATTTCGCGTGTTGGGCAGGAGCCATCGCATTTCGCACGCCACGTTTTGGCGGGTGGTATGCTTCTTTTACTTATGACTCTTGCCGGATGCAGCGACCGCACCGTGCAGATCAGTCTGGTGCCGACGCATGGAGGCATTCATCCCCGCATGGTGCAAAAAAGTGCGCACTGGTTTGTCAGCAACCGAATCGCAATTGTCAATATCAGCGGCATGCTCATGGATGGCACGGCGGGCGGACTATTTGGCGGCGGACATAATCCGGTCAGCGACCTGAAACAAACGCTTGCCAATATCCAGCGCGATCCCCGTGTCAAAGCGGTGGTGCTTCGGATGAACACGCCTGGTGGAACGGTGACTTCCAGCGCCATGATGTACCATGAAATACTGGCTTTTAAGCGCAAAACACACCTGCCGGTGATTGCCTCAATGATGGATGTGTGTGCCAGTGGCGGATACTACGTATCGTGTGCCGCTGATTATCAAATGGCCTATCCGACAACCATTACCGGGTCCATCGGGGTAATCGTGCAGTTGTTCAATTTCCACCGTGCCTTGCGTTATCTTGGCGTGCAGGCCCCGGTTTTTGTCAGCGGCCCAAATAAAGATACCGCGTCGCCATTTCATGCCATGACACCGGAAAATAAAAAAATTATCCAAGGCTTTGTCACGCAGTTCTACGCGAGATTTCTTAACATTGTAAAAAAATCGCACCCGGACGTGAATCCCAAGAACTGGCCCAAGCTTACCGACGGCCGCCCCGTTACCGGTGAAGACGCTTTCCACGATCATCTTATCAATGGGCTTGGCGGCTTGGAATCCGCGATCAAGCTGGCAAAAAAGTTGGCTCATATTCGCCACGCCAATGTCGTGCTTTACCGGCGCTACAGCCAATCCAGCGGATCCATTTATGCCCGCAGCGAAATGCCATCACCGCGGAGCCGACAGGTCAATTTAATGAATCTTAATTTGGGCACCGCGGATGTCAGTTCTCTTCTGCATCCCAATTTCTTTTATATGTGGCAATAATATTGGGGCAGCGGCCGCCGCGGACATGAACAATTATTCCGCAGCATCACCGCTATCCGGGCCATCGAGATTCAGTAAAGCGGATGTTTCCTGCGAGGGTAATTCCTGCACATTGCGAAGTTTGGCGCTAATGGTGCGGGATTTTCGCGCGGTATCATCCAGGGTGTTGGAGGCCTGATCAAGTTTCTTTTTTACACCGTCGAGCAAATCGCCAAACTTTCCGAATTCGGTTTTTACCGCTCCCAGAACTTTCCACACTTCGCTGGAGCGTTGTTGAATAGCCAGTGTGCGAAATCCCATCTGCAGGCTGTTAAGCAAGGCGGCCAGCGTGGTCGGTCCGGCAATGACAACGCGGTAATCACGCTGAATCTGCTCCACCAGTGCAACGCGACTGATGACCTGCGCATATAACCCCTCGCTGGGCAGAAACATAATTCCAAAATCCGTCGTGCGCGGCGGATTAAGGTATTTGGTGGATATATCTTGGGCAAACAGCTTGATGCGGGCCTCCAGGGACCGCCCAGCCGCTTCCATGGCCGGAATATCCGCCCGATCCTGCGCTACGCCTATTGCTTCGTAGTCTTCCTTCGGAAATTTTGAGTCGATGGGCAACCAGACGGATTCTTGTCCATCTTCCGTGCGGCCCGGCAACTTAATGGCAAACTCCACGACTTCGCCGCCGGACTCCCTGGGCTTAAAATTCTTTTCAAACTGGCCGGGGCTTAAAATCTGGGATAACAGATTTTCAACCAGGACTTCACCCCACGTTCCACGCGTTTTTACATTCGTCATCACGCGTTTGAGGTCGCCGACGTTCACGGCCAGATTCTGCATTTCTCCCAAGCCCTTGTGGACCTGCTCCAACCAGTCGGAAACCTGTTTGAACGATTCGCCCAGCCGCTTTTCCAGAGTACTTTGCAGTTTTTCATCCACCGTGGCCCGCATCTGTTCAAGCTTCAGTGCATTATCGGTTTGCATGGCGGTTAAGCGTTGCTCCACGGCCTGGCGCACCGCATCCAGACGTTGTTCCGTGGAGAGCGTCATGGCGGCGATCTGCTTATTTAAACTGTCGCCCACATTTTTCAGGCTCGCCGCCAATTCTTCCCGGGCCTTCCGCGACGCCGTGGTGTTTTCCTCGCGGTTACGGGCCAGGTCATCACGAATGGAACGTTCCATTTTTTCCTGGGATTTTTCGAGATTCTCCACATGAACTTTAAGGGCCACACCGCTTTGTCGCAGCAGCAACATGGCTTGCATAGCCGCTACCGCCAGCAGCACAACGAGAATTAAAACAGACAGTATCAGCATCACGTCTCCAGTGATTCGAGGTTTCAAACTCCGATTCGCGTAAGCCGGTTCGCCAGCACCCACGCGATCGCGATGGCATCCGCCGTATCCGCAGGCGTTGGCGGTTTGGGCAGGTGACATAACATCATGACTGATTTTTGAATTTGCGCCTTGCCGGCATGGCCATTGCCGGTAATCATTTTTTTTACCAGCGTGCTGGGCAAATGGGTAATAGGCACCTGAGCCTGGGCGGCGGCCAGTAAAATTACGCCGCGGGCGTGGCCCATGAGAATCGCTGTGCGCGGGTGCTTATAGTGGGCGTAAAGTTGCTCAACGCCCATTTGATCAATCGCAAATTCCTTCAACAGTTCCGCCACCTGCTGATGCAATTCCACCAATCGCTTGGACGCATCCATCCGGGGACTTAACCGAATCACGCCCGCCTCGGTAAGCGCGGGCTTAAATCGCTTAGCTTCCACCACAGCATAGCCGGTAAGGTGCAACCCCGGATCAATACCCAATATTCGCATGATTGCTCCCGTGCGCCGCAAGGCTGGCCGCAACTCAATTTCGGCCATTACTCGGACAGCCCCTAGGCCGGTCGTTTCAGCAGCGCCACACAATGGCACGCAATGGCTTGCTCCATTCCCACCGCGTCCACCGCTTCGTTGGTCTTCCCTTTGATATTAACCAATTCCCCCGGAATGCCCAGCAATTCAGCCAACCGCTGCTGCATGGCCGACTTGTGCGGAGAAATTTTGGGGCTTTGGGCAATAATCACGACATCCACATTGTTGATCATCCAGTGCGTTTTCTTAAGTTCCACCATCGTGTGCTCCAGCAAACGCGCCGAATCAATGCCCTGATATTGCGGATCGGAATTCGGAAACAACTGCCCCACATCCGGCAAACCCGCCGCCCCGGTTATAGCGTCAATCAATGCGTGAATCACCACATCCGCATCCGAATGCCCCAGCAGGCCGAACGTGTGGGGAATGGTAATATTTCCTAGTACAAGCGGCCTGCCCGCTTGCGTCCGATGCAGGTCATAGCCGATTCCAATACGGTATTCCATCATTGATTATCCAATCACTTTCAGCGAGTAAAAACCCCGCGCCAGCCGCGCTATCCAACAGCACGCGCTAAAAATAGTAACCGAATCGGCCAAATGCTGGCAAATTCGGCCACGGGGATTCGCATTCGTTGGCTACTATGCATCCGCTGGTGGTGCCAGCCAGTTGCAGCGGCAAAAGATCCAACGTTACTTTACGCCGTAATTCCGCATCAGATTCAACGCTGCCGCATGGAGCTATTGCCCCTTGGGCGTCACGTGCACAAAGCGCGACCGACCGCGCGGATCGGTTTCGGTAAAATAGATTGGCAATTTTCCGGTCCCAATCCTGGCGGCGGCAAGGGCGGCTGCCAGGTGGACGGCACCATCGGTGGGGAAATTGTGGATATTCAGTGTTACGGGGGCGGAAGCACTGGCGGTGTTGGTATCCAATATCTCCAATAGAAGATCCGAGGGGCTGGACTCTTCGGGCCGCTTTAAGACCAGAGCTACCGAGCCGTATCCCGCTTCATCGGAAGTAAATCGGGCAAATTCATGGCGATTCAGGGCCGTGGCCCCACGGCGGCATAAATCTTCAGCAATTTTGGACGACTGGTCCGCCCAACAGGCAATAACATGATCCAGTCGGCGCGATGCAAGCATGTCCGCCGCGCGATCCAGTACACTGCATATCGGCCACTGGCCATGTGTCACGGTTTCGCAGGGGCCATGAATACCAAAATAAATCGCGGCATGGGAAGCCACTGTGGAATATACCGAACGTGTAAAATGCCGGGGTGAAGCGTAACGTCCTTGAGCTTCCAACATGCTGTCCAAAAAGCTTGCGGTATGGTCCATGGGACCCCATGCGGATAACAGCAGCAAACCCGCGCGATGCAGCATGGCACTGTCACGACCCGCCAGAGCGTCATGCAACGCGCGAAACGCATATTGGTTAATACTGTCCAAGCCTTGCAAGGCTGTTTCCAGGTCTGGATCGGTCATTTGCGCACGATCAGCGTCGGCACAATTTAAGCCAGTAAGATTGCCTGCCTGCGCTTTCACTGCTGCGATCAGACTCGCGGCATCGGCGAACTGATCCGTGTAAATTCCCCAACTGCACACCGCCAATTTTGTCCCATTCATGCCATTGCCTCCGTAACGGTGGGCAAATCGCGGCAGAACACCAGAGCGGTGTTATTTCCCCCAAACGCCAGATTACAGGATAGCGCTGTGGCAAGAGGTTTTGCCGTCGCTGACAGTACTAGTGGCAACGGACATTGCGGATCAGGATCCACTGAACCCGCGTTGGGCGGCAACACGCCGTGTCGCAACGCCAAGATACAAATGGCCGCTTCAATTGCGCCGGCAGCGCCAAACGTATGGCCCGTAAGTCGCTTGGTTGAACTCACGGGCGGAACACCCGATTGGGAATCAAAAACTTTTGCAATAGCGGCGGCTTCAGTAACGTCATTGTCATGCGTTCCGGTACCATGGGCGTTGATGTAAGCAATGTCACTTGAGGCAATACCCGCTTCATGCAGGGCCTCTCGCATGGCTTGCGCGGCCGCGGTTCCATCTGGTTCCGGTTTGGTGATGTGAAACGCGTCGCAGGTGGCGGAAAAACCCGTAATATAAGCGATGGGAGATATACCGCGACGCCGCGCGCTATTTACGGATTCCAGCATCAGCATAGCCGAGCCTTCTCCCACCGTGATGCCCGGCCGATTCCGGTCAAAAGGCCGGCATCCGTCGGGCGATACCAGTCTCAGGGAGTTAAATCCGGAGATCAACAATTGGCACAGCGCTTCGGTCCCCCCGGCAATCGCCAATTCACAGCGGCCAGAGCGAATGGCATCACATGCTGCTCCAATGGCCATGGCGGAACCGACGCATGTAGTAAGATTCATATATCCCGGCCCGGCAAAGCGATGCCGACGCGATAACAGGGAAAGCACTTCATACGGCTGCATGCGGCGCATGAGATTAATATCCGCAGCATCCGCGTTAACACGATACTGTTGATAGTACCGCTCGGATAAATCCATTCCGCAAACTGTCGTGGCAACAAAACATCCGATGGGCGGGTCGGCGGCGATTTGGCGGCGCGGCAATCCCGCACTGTTCAAGGCCTCATCCGTGCTGATACATGCGAGTTGCTGCGTGCGCGAAAGTCTGGTCCATAAACGCGGCGGCAAATCCACGGGCCGGACCAAATCGGTGCAAGCGGCAACTTTTATATCCCGCAGTGCCGCGGGCAATGGTTCATCCCAGGGCTTAAGCACCTCGGCACCAGCCCGAATTCCACGCCAGGAGTCCGCGGCATTATTTCCCTGCGCGGTAATCATACCGATGCCGGTCACTGCGATAGGTTTAACATGTGCCACTAATTTCATCGGATTCCGGAATTTACTGTTTTATAAACCTGTATCAAGGGTCGCCATGCGGGGGGCCGGAGATGCGACCTGTAATTCTTTCAAAGAAGTCGAACCTGCGAAGTCGGCACGGCTTGCGTTCGCTGGCTTATTGGCCTGCAGCATCGCAATAAGTGGATTGGACAAATCCCAGACATGCCCGGCAAGAATGTTAATAATCGCGGCCCGCATCTTGGGATTTTTATCCGCGGAAAAAAAGAGATTCCGCACGAGATCGCGCTGATAAAACCGTTCCACAAAAGCCTGAAATACGCGCAAACCCGCTGCCATATCCGCCTGATATTGCTGCAAAGCTAACTTTTCCCCGCGGCTCAATAGCGCATCAACGCCATCGGCAGCGCGCGCTGCCGAAGTAATCGCCAGGTGCACCCCGCTGGAAAATATGGGATCAAGAAAACCTGCCGCGTCGCCAATCAACACATGATGCAGGCCGATTTTTGGGTCACAATGATAACTGTAATCACCAATCGGTCGGTACGCAGCTAACGCCGTGGCCTTGGAAAGTCGATCATAGAGTGCCGGCGATTGTTTCATCGCCGCCCAAAACTGCCCGGCCAAATCAAAATCCTTTTTAATGGCGTCACTTTTTAATACCACTCCCACGCCCGTGCTGCCGTCACGCAGTGGAATAAACCAGATCCATCCGCCATCAATGAGGTGCATGGTTAAATATTGGCGCTCGAACGGATCCGCGGACTCCGGTGCGGGAACATTGGCAAAATAATTGTAGATGGCCAGGCGGCCAAAATCCGGAAGCATTTCCCGGCCGCGATGTTTCCGGGCCAACATGGCCGAGGCTCCGGTGGCATCCATGAGAAAATTGCAGCAATGCGTTTGACCTGATTCACTGTGGATATGCACTGGCGATTGCTCTTCTTCCACAGTTGCAATAGCCATATTTTCATGAATGATGCATCCGCATTGTCGCGCCTTATCGCGCAACTGCATATCAAAAGTTTCACGTATGACGTTAAATGTGGGGGGTGGGGCACCCTGATCCGGTAGAGCGAACCCGAATACCTCAAGGCGATTAGCAACTGGATCGAAGAATCGCGCCCCATATTTCCCCTGATGATGGGCCTGCATGTATTGGCTATCCATGCCGATACTTTGCAAAATGGCCATACTGGCGGGCAGCAGCGATTCGCCAATATGGTGCCGCGGATGGGAATCACGGTCAAAAATAACAACGGAATATCCCTTGCCGGCCAGTATCGCCCCGGCCACCGCCCCGGCCGGGCCGCAACCAATGATGGCAATATCGCTGTGGTTTTCCATGTCCCTATTTTCCGCGTATCGCGTAACTTAAGCAAGCGACTTATTTTTGATACAGGCGATGGTTACGGATATAAGCCATCACTGCTTCCGGAATCTGGTCTGATACCGGTTGGCCTTGCGCGATGGCCCGGCGAATGGCGGTGGCGGAAATACTGTATTGCGGAATTTTGAGCACCCCGCCTATCACTTTTTTCCATATTTCATCGCCAAAATTTCCGGGCGGTTTATTTGGCACTTCAAAACCCGGGCGCGGCAAAATGGCAATAGGCGTGGTAGCCAAAATCGTATCAATTTCTTTCCAGGTGTATAACGCCGGTAATTGATCGGCACCCACCAGCAAGATCAGCGTATCGTCGGGCCGATCGCGTCGCAAGATCGCTAAGGTATCAATAGTGTAGCTCGGTGCCGGGCGCAGAAGTTCAACGGCCGAGACCTCCATGGCGGGATCGTCCCCCACGGCCAGTTGCAACATCGCCAGACGATGTTGTGGCGGCGTTGCACACTGCGGCGTTGATAACTTATGCGGAGATGTATTGGCCGGTACAAACACGACACGCTGGGCTTGCAGCATATTCATCGCCGCCCGGGCCGTAAGCAGATGTCCGTTATGCACGGGATCAAACGTACCGCCAAAAATTAATAGTTTCGCCATAGTCATTGCTCATGTCGCGTGCAGCTCCTAAACTGTCAGCACAACTTCCGGCCTGCGCCGGAGGGAATTTTGCAGGAGCCACCGATGCGCATTTATACCCGCCAGGGGGATCAAGGCCAAACCAGTTTGTTTGATGGAACACGTGTGAGTAAAGACGATATGCGACTTGCCACCTACGGCACCGTGGATGAATTAAACTCCTGGCTGGGAATGGCGGCCGGCATTTGCCGCCATGAACCGCTGCGTGAACTGCTTAGTCAATTGCAGCATCAATTATTTGATCTTGGGGCGGATTTGGCTACGCCGATTGATTCGCCCAATAGTTCACGGGTGAATCGTATTAACCCCCAGCACGCCGCGAATTTGGAATTGCAGATTGATGCCGCTACCGCGGAACTTCCCGTGCTGAAAGAATTTATTCTACCCGGCGGTTCGCCTTTGGCTTCTCACCTGCATATAGCACGAACCGTATGTCGGCGAGCGGAGCGCCATCTGGTGGAACTCATGCGACAACAACCCACAGGCGAGGCCCCGCTGGTTTATCTTAATCGATTAAGTGATCTGCTTTTTGTGCTGGCGCGATTAGCCAATAAACTCGATGGGCATCCGGAAACACATTGGCACAAACAGCCGTAGCGCCCCCGCCTCTTTCTTAATTCGACGATGGCAAATCGCAACGTAATCGCTGCGGCATACCGCACCAATAAATTCCGCCCAACCGTACCCGCAAGTACGGCTTGGCGGAAGTTGAGTGTTCTTAACATTTATGATGGCGTGGGGTCATTAGACCAACACCCCGCCACCGCTGCTTTTAGCTGCACTTGCCGAATTTTTTCTTACCGTACTTCTTTTTGACTTTTTTCTTTTTCATAATATCGCTCGATTCCATCTAATTTATTCATTAACTGCATAAGCAAGACAGTTCCTAATTATGCACGGCAATTTAGCAGTTTTGGCGTAAATCGTCAAACCGGTACCGACGGATATCGAATCGCAAATCAGCAAAAAATGGCACTGATTGGCGAAACAAACAGGCCGAAGTTACAATTATGTCGTTGGTTTTTGAAACCAGAGCGTGGGCGATCTAAGACTATATGGTTCCTTGCGCTGGTGGAGGTTTTATGCAATTTCGCCGCCGGGCCGCCGCCGCCGCTGCATGCCCATTGCTATGGGCGACTTTTTGCGCCCACGCCGCCAGCGCTCCCTCAAGCTCAATTATCCGCGAACTTCCCGCCAACAGCGCCTTGTGTGTGATCTGCAACAATGTGGCGCAACTCGATCAACGCATCAGCCGGCTTGAACAGCGCATCACAGGCCAACAACCGCAATTCGATGAATTTGCCGCCCTGAAAATGGTTTTGGGGCCTTATTGGAACATCTCGGCCCCAATGGCGTGGGTACTGCCGTCACCGGCCAAAGGAAAAATCCTTGAATTGCGCCAATCCGTAGTAATCCTGCAAACGACCAACACCGCAAAGTTTATCGCTGGGCTGAAAAATGGTGCCGTCCGAGGCGGAATAACGCCGGCACGCATTGAAGGCACTCCCGCTTTTATTGCAACGCGCGGACTCTGGACAGTTATTTCCGCCTCACGTTCAGAATTAAAATCGTATCTTCAAACCAAAACCCGCCTGAAGCTGTCCGGCAAGATGACTGCGGCGCTACGTCATGCGGATATTGCCATTGAAGCCGACGCTCGCGCCCTACGAAAAGAATTAGGCGATCCATCCCAGGCCCTGTTATTTTCGGCAGTGCCAGGCAATCCATTGTCACTTCGCAATCCCGCTCTGAAATCCATTCTGCGGCAAATGGGAAATAAACTTAACAAACAATTGAACACCGCTTTAAAACGTAGCGTGTTAACGCTGCATTTTGGCCGACAGGCGTTGATTATTAATTTGACCACGGGTTTTCACGCACATTCTCCCATGGCCCAACTATTTGCCGCGCAGCCACCTCTTCCAGCTCAGGCCCTCGCCGGCCTGCCTGATCATCGCTATTTTTCACTTTATGCCGACAGCATCAATGGGCCATCCGTCGCCAAATGGTTACAAACCCTGCTGCCCGCCAAAGTACAAAACAGCCCTGGCGATCCAAGGCCAAAGCGCTCCCCCACAAGTCAGGAAATTCCGCATATTTTGGCCGCCGTCGCGGATCACACCGGCGCAGCCGCGATCGTGCTGCCACCCGCAACACCCTCAGGTACGGGCAGAGAGCCGCTAAATCATTGGGGTTCAGGCCCCACCATAATCATCATGCACGGTAAACATCCGACGACAGAAATGCACAACCTGGCAAGTTATTTTAGCCGCGCAACGCATGATCAGCCTAAAACCGCCCCACCGGATGGTAGCAATCTTACACATGGCACGCTCATGGGATATCAGGTGATCCGCATTGTCGGGCCGACAAAAAAAAACATAAAAAACTCGCAGACTGTTGAGCTGATCAATATGAGGACGCATGGCGTGCTGCTGTGCGTGGGTGTCCCGCATACCTTATTAAAATCAGCCGTTATTGCCGCCAACAAAAATCTTACAGCCATCATGAAACGCCCCGGCCTGACGCAGTCCATTGCTGAAATAGTACCGCGAAGCTTTATGGTTGCGTATTTACCCATCGCCCGTTGGACACAGCAACAAACTGCGGCCCCCAAACCGAAGCCTGCCAATGCACTGGCATTGGGTCTTCCGCCGCCACCGGCGGTGGTCAGCGTGGGTGCGGGTAAAAAATCGTTAGTTATCCGAGTGTATATACCCGTGGCGACATTGGAGCAAAGTTTGTCCGGCAATCCTGCCGGCGCACTATTCTAATGAATGCCCGATTTTGTGTTCCTCTAACCCTAGGAGATTTTTCAGATGTTCAACCGCAAGCACCTACTTAAAGCAGCCGCGATGGCATGCCTGCTACTTAGCACCGGCCCCATTCTGGCAGCCGGTATGAGCCGGGGAAATTCCGCGGCTGATGCCAAGATCCTCGCTAATATTCCCGCCACCGCACAGGCGGTGGTAATTATTCATGACATGGCGGCCTTGGATAAAAAAGTCGCGATGCTGGCCGAAAAGCTGAAAATTCCGGTATTGCCGCCATCCTTGCGGCATATTGAAAAAACACTGAATTTGCCGCGAGGAATCACCGCTGATGGCACGGCAGCAGTCGTAGTTATTGCCAACAGTGCCAAGGGGGGGCAGGCCCACGCCGTGATGATTCTGCCCGCAAAAGACCCCGCTGCCACGGTTGCCAATATGAATTTTTCCACTGGCACTGATGGCATAGAGCACGGCCAAACCGCCAATGGCGAGAATATTTATGCCATTGCCGGCAAACATTGCATTATGGTGTCACAACATCATGGAGCCTTGTTGCAATGTAAAACCGTCGGCACCGCCATAACCCCCATGCTCACGGAGTCGGAACAACCCCTTGCTGAGAAATCAGATGTTTATGTGCTGCTGAATATCCCACAGCTTCGCAAACCGCTGGAAAAGGCCTTTAAAAAAGCCGGGGCGGTCAACACCGATCCAGCCGATGCCGCCGGTAACGCCACGCACGGATCAGAACTGAAAACGATTGAGCGGAAAGTCGCCATGCGTTTGGCCGACGATACGCATTCCGCCTTGATTGGATTGCGAATTACTTCCGGTGCGCTGACGATCTCCACGGTTTCAGATGAAAAAGCGGGATCGCAAGTTGCCAAAGCACTGGAATGCCTGCGCCCACTGGCGGAAAAGCCGCTGGCGGGACTGCCGGAGGTGTCGCAATTTTTCGAGGCAGTCGCCAGCAATATCGACGGTGCCATGACCGCAAAACTGTTGAATCAATGGGCAGGTGCACTTCCCAAAACCGCAACCTCCGGCGCACGTGATAATCTACAGCTTGCCAGGGGAATCAGACAATTTGCCGCACTCCTAACGCCGCTCTCAGATTGCAACACGTTGGTCATTGACTCTTCCAAGACCAAAGGTCCCATTATGTCCAGCGTCGCATTGGCTAAGTCCACAACTCCGGTGGCCTCTGCGGCGTCGATGGTGCATCTGCTGGCTGGTGAAGGGCGGTGGCTTTCGCATTTTCAATTGAGCATGGGAAGCAATTTGAAATACCGCATGACTGTCGCCCCTGAGAAAGTTACCGTTGGTTCAGTGCCCTTCACTGCCATCACACAATCGATGGTCTTACCGGCAGCCGGGACGCCTCAAAGTGATGCCCTTCGCAGCGCTATGAAAATGGAGCAGCAGTTGATGGGAATCAACACCCAAACCTATTTGATTGGCAGCCATAACCAGCAGTTAATTGTGGGCGGTAACTGCAGTCATAAATTCCTTGCCGAAACAATCAACGCGGCCGCGGCGGACTCTGATACTTTGGATTCTAATCCCGTGATCGTTGCCGCAAAGAGCCATATCCTCCCGCATGCTTCGTTGGTTATGTATGTCGATCCCTCGCCGATTATTGCCGCCATAACTCAACGCGTTGAAGCCATGGCCAATATGAACAGCCCGATGCTTAAACTGCCGACTACCGAGCCGATGTCCATCAGTTTGGCGGCGCACCACAACACCTTAAACGGGCAGTGGCGCATGCCCATGAAGAATTTGCAGCAGCTCTCCACGCGAATCCACGCGCTGCTGCCACTGGCGATGATGATGGAAATGCAGTCCATGCAAGCCGGGCAGGGTGCCGGTCCACCGCAATAACCCGGTGGTTTTGCATTCACAGAATGCCGAATACGGCAAACGCCACGTGAACCCACGCACGGCCATTAGCTCAATGCGGCAGCGTTGAGTTGCCCGCGAAATCTGGCTTGGTGACGCGACACGCGCCGGCCCGTCGCCATTGGTGATTAGGATGGAATCTTCAGTACCTGGCCCACCGCGATGGTTCGGGCGTCGTGAATATGATTCAACGACATGATGCGATGGACATTGGCATCGGTGCCGGCCCCCATGGTTTTTCGGGCAATTCCCCATAGTGTATCGCCGCTTTGAACGCGATAGGTATGTACCGAGCTATCAGATGTCGGCGCTGCTTGCCGTGTGGAATATTGACCGCCGTAGGAATTACCGGTGCTTTGCGCAGCCATGGTCAGCAGATGTACAGGAGATGTTCCGGCCGGTTGAGCGGCTGGAATGGTAAGTGCTTCGCCCACCCGGATCATAGCATGGGTAATTCCTAATTTAGAAGCATTTGCATCGACGATTCGTCGCACCGCCACAGGGCCACTATCGTGATAGAAGTGCCAGGCGATTTTTCCCAAGGTATCGCCGGGCCGCACAATATACGTCGAACCCCGCGCCGTGTCCGAGGCGTTATCAACACTGGCTGCCGTGTTTGAAACGGGTTGCTGCGCAACGACAACCGGTACAACCTGCGGCGTGATAACTGCGGCGGCAGGCGTTAAAGATGCAACCGATGAAGTTGCCGTTGCCGCCGAGCCGTAAGGCAACTGAGTTACCTGATTATACGGCGTGGAAACTGCCACGGAAGTTTGCGCACTGGCCGGGGGAACCGGTGCCGTGGCCGCTGGTTGAAGTTGGTTCACGGGCACATTTTGCGGAACCGGCACTTGGGCAATTCCTACCGGGCTGCTTATCTGATTGCGTAAGCTCGAGCCTTGCCCGGTTAGAGCCAAATCTCCGACTTTGTCGCGAGGCCCGCTCAAATAGCTTGACAACATCGCTCCTATAAGGACGATCAATGTCACGCCGGTGACCAGCCCGATTTTTGTCTCTTTGTTCATAGTGGCTTAGCTCCCATAGAGTTGACCCCAGCACGTTTCCGCCGAATCACCCGTGCAATTTACTGATCCATCCGCATTCGAGCAACCCGCATTTTAGCGCTTCGGCTCCGTGGATTGGACGCCATTTCAAATTCCGTCGGAACAATGGGCTTCGGTGTTAATACGTCGCACTTATTCTCGGAGGCCCATTGCCTGAACTTCTGTTTGACTACTCTATCCTCTCCGGAGTGAAAACTGATGATCCCAATTCGCCCGCCGGGCTTCAGTCGGCTCGGAGCCGCGTTTAACAACTCGGAAAGATTCTCCATTTCATGATTCACTTCCATGCGTAGGGCCTGAAACGTGCGTGTTGCGGGATCAATTTGACCAAAACGCGCATGGGGCACAGCCGATCTGACAATGCCCGCCAGTTGGGCGGTTGTCGTAATTTTTTCCACTTGCCGCGATTGAACAATACCGCGGGCAATGCGTCGCGACAGACGTTCTTGAGCATGATTAAATATCAGATCCGCGAGTTGCTTTTCAGGCAAACCGTTAACCAATTCCTCCGCGGTGTGCTCCAATCGTGGATCAAGTCGCATATCCAACGGGCCGTCAATCGTAAAACTAAGACCATACTGATCAGACAACATCTGATTGGTCGACACCCCCAGATCCGCCAGAATCACATCCACCGCCGGGATATTTGCCGCATCCAGGACATCGCCCAATTGAGCGAAATTTGCCTGAAAAAACCGGCAGTTAGAGGCCGCGTTTTTCAGCCGTTGTCGGGCAAAGTCCAAGTTGCCCGGATCAACATCCAGACATATCAATGTACCGGATTTTCCAATCTTCTCAGCCAGCACCAAAGCGTGCCCCCCCCGACCAGTTGTGCAATCGAGAATTGTTTCACCGCTTTGCGCTGAAAGTAATTCCAATGCTTCATGAAGCAGGACGGGTTCGTGACCATGCTGGGCCGTATCCATGTGCCGCAACGGCTTACGCCGCATACCCAAAGCCGATAATGTTTTAGCCGGGACGTGGAACGGCCACGGCCCGGCGGAAAAATTCAAAAAAAGACAGGGACACGACTGGCCGGTACGTGTCCCCGCCATGCCTTCCATGGCCCGAGCATGTTCATCCGTGAAACTCAAGCGGCGCCAAAGCCTCAGTCCTTTGAGTTCCTGGCGAGCGGAAACTGAACGTCCTGTTCAGTCACACTAGGCCGTTGTTCCGGGGCGGCGGCACAGACACTTCATCCATGAAGTGCCTGTACCGCTATTCGCCCTGTGTCAGCTTCTTTTATGTCACGTCCCTGCGACAGCAGAAGCCTTACATACGCACGCATCCTTGCGTGGGGAGCTTTATCTTCGCGGCCGTCCTTGGCGGGAAGATTAGCTCCTGATTGTATTTTTACACCGCCCGGACTCTGCCGGCTCCATCAAAACGGCGGTGATATTCTTCGGCGTTCCAAACCTGCAGGCGGGAACCAACACCCGCCAGCACCACGTCTCTTCCCAGAATATTGATCGCGAATCGGCTGGCCTTCTTTTCCGGACGATCCAGAAAATCATCCGGCATCACAACGCGACCCTGCTCATCAATTTCCAGAATCTTGACGCCCGCAAACAGACTTAACTGACGATCCTGCTCGTCAATGGCCATTTCCAGGCTATCCTCTTTTTTTTCCTTCTCCGCCAAAGATAAAAAAACCGGCTCCGGGATCAGTTCAACAAACCGTCGCTTTTCACCGTTGGCTTCGGCCATCTGGACCGGTCGAGCATAGAAGCGCTTTTTTCCAGATGGGGATTCAGGCACTTCTTGCCGATGTGCAGAAGGAATTGCCAAGCGATTCTTGGCGTCGATGACGTGCTCGTATGACCCAACCAGATACATCCAAGCCCAACCTTCAAACACACCCAATTGCTACTGTTCTCTTCATCGGTTTAAAGGATACAAAAACTTGTGGGAAAGTCAATACTTTTTACTCCACATTGAGGGAAAGCATGGGATTACATTGAAGCCTCAAAAGCTATCGGCACAATATATAGTATAAATTCTCAACCTAACGCTATTAGTACGCATCCAATAAATTTTTCCGCGATGCAATATTTTTTCATTCCCCTCCACATTTCCCCACTCCAATACACGCATCCGACAGATATAACTCTCGGCAAATGCCGAGTCTTGTACTGAACCGTCGGTACCCACGACTGAAGCGCACATGACGACATGAAATAGCGTCGTTACGGCATTCGATTTATAAAGACCACAAAAAGACCGGCTCCCAACGAGGCAAATTTCAAAACCGTTGGCCCCATGAGCGGACAAACGTTACAATTCGCCACCTATGGCAACATTAACTTATCGTACAGCGGGTGAATCACACGGTCCGGCTCTGGTGAGCATTATTGAGGGCCTGCCCGCCGGATTGGATTTGGATATTGAGTTTATCAACGGCGAATTACGCCGTCGGCAGGGCGGCTATGGCCGGGGCGGGCGGCAACGCATCGAAACCGATGCGGTCAATTTCCGCACCGGATTCCGGCGTGGTAAAACCATTGGCTCCCCTTTGGTGCTGGAAATACCCAACAAAGACAGCCGACTTGACGATGCGCCTACCCTAGTCAAGCCGCGGCCCGGCCACGCGGATCTGGCCGGTGCAACCAAATGGCTTACCACGGATTGCCGAGAAACTCTGGAGCGCGCCAGCGCCCGGGAAACCGCTAATCGCGTGGCCGTGGGTGCCATCGCCCGGTGCCTGCTGCGACAATTCGGAATCGACGTTATTGGGTTTGTCGTACAGATTGGTTCCGCCAGGGCCAAAGTCGCGCCGGATGCCCCTATGGAGCAATTACGGCAGCAAATCACTTCCAGTGAAGTTTACTGCCCGGATGTCACCGCATCCGCCGCCATGATTGAGCAGATCAAAGATGCAAAAATTCAAGGCGACACCCTCGGCGGAATTGTTGAAACCCGCGTGATAGGTTGCCCGATAGGTCTGGGCAGCTGCGCTCAGTGGGACTGGAAGCTCGATAGCCGAATTGCCGCCGAAGTTATGGGCATTCAGGCCATCAAGGGTGTGGAAATCGGCATGGGCTTTAAAACCGCGGAGCTGCCGGGTTCGCAAGTGCATGACCCGATAGAATATGATCCGGCTTTGCGCGATACGCCCAAACTCGGGTTTAACCGCCCCACCAATAACGCCGGTGGTTTGGAAGGCGGCATGACCAATGGGCAAGTGGTCGTGGTGCGCGCCGCCATGAAACCGATCAGTACGCTGTTGAAAAAAGCCATGCCCAGCGTGGATTTAAACAATAAACAAGCCGGCAAAGCGGACTATGAACGCAGTGATGTTTGCGCGGTTCCCGCGGCCGCCGTGGTGGTAGAAAACGTTATTGCTTTTGAAATCGCCCGCTCCATGGTGGAGAAATTCGCCGGCGACTCCATGCGTGAAATGCGCCAAAATTATGACCAGTTTTTGGCCGCCGCCCGACAACTTGGAACTTGAAAAAGCGGGCGAAGGGATTTGAACCCTCGACATTCACGTTGGCAACGTGACGCTCTACCACTGAGCTACGCCCGCGTATCGAGTTACGAATTATAACAAAATCAGTCCGGCTGTAAATACCTGTCGCAGGCCGCAGAGCCGCGGGCTGATTAGGCCGACACCGCGCAAGTTTGAAACCCGGTGCGGCAGGCGGCGCTAATTTCATCCATGAGAAGTTAAAAATCCATGCCTGAGTTATTGCAGGCTTGCTGAAATTCCATTCCCGGCATATATTTTCGTTCATTGGTATTTGTTTAGTTTCATATACGGAGGTATCCACCGATGCCACAGCAACTCAACAGTGTACGGAAACTCTCTCGCCGAACCTTTTTGGCCGCCTCGGGCGTCGCCGCCGCCTGGGCCATAACCGGCTGTAAGAGCATGTCCGGAACGGATGTCAGCAGCCTGCCTAAGAAAAGCGCCATGTACAAAGCACTTTTCGGCACTCTGCCCGATGGCCGGAAGGTGTATCAGTACACGCTGACGAATTCCAATGGGATGATTGTACAACTCATTACCTACGGCGCGCGTCTGCAGCGTATTCAAGCGGCGGACCGCAACGGCACACCGGGTGATGTTATCCTCGGCTTTGATAATCTTGCTTCTTATGCCACGCATCACGCGATGGATCCCTATTTTGGTGCCACCATCGGCCGTTATGCCAACCGCATTGCCAATGGCAAATTCACCCTCAATGGCACAACCTATCATCTGCCAATCAATGATACGCCCTATCCCAACACCCTCCATGGCGGGCCACATTCCTGGGACCAGAAAGTCTGGACGGCCACGGAAGTTACCGAACTAGGCGCACCGGGCGTGCGCTTTAATCTTTTCAGTCCGGCGATGGAAAATGGATTCCCCGGCGATGTGGAAGTTGCGGCCACCTACACGTTGAATGAAAAAAATGAATTGCACGTCCACTTCCGCGCCAACACGGACGCGCCGACGGTTATTAATATGTGCAATCATGCCTACTTCAATTTAAACAAACCCGGCACCCGGGTTCTTGATCATGTTGTCACCATTAATGCCGATCATTACACGCCGGTCAACAAGGTTCTGATTCCGACCGGAAAAATTGCGCCAGTGGCCGGCACACCGTATGATTTCCGCAAGCCCGTGCAGTTATCAACACGGTTAAAACCCGCCTACCACGGAACATCCAACATCGCATTTGATGAAGTTCCCTATGGCTATGACATGAACTGGTGCCTGAATAATCAGGATGAAACCAAACTCGCGTTCGCCGCTCGAATTCAGGAAGCCAAAACCGGCCGCGTACTGGACTGCTACACCACGCAACCGGGAATTCAGGTTTATACCGGAAACTTCCTGAATGGAAAAATCAAAGGCATCGGCGGTCATTATCCATACCATGGCGCGATCACCTTGGAAACGCAGCATTATCCCAATTCACCCAATCAGCCGAATTTCCCGTCCACGGTTTTAAATCCCGGGGAAGCCTACTTCCAGCGGACGGTTTACAAGTTCAGCACCATGTAATAATACACTGCTGACACATAAGCATTTATTCATTAAAGCCGATCAGGACCCCTGATCGGCTTTTTTACTATCCGAACCGGCCATACCCCGCTACAATCGCCCCTCAATGAAGAATGTCGGATTATTGGTGGAATCCTCGCGTGGCTATGGCCGCGGATTACTGCGCGGCGTAGCGCGGTATGTGCGGGCGCATCGCGGATGGTCCATTTTGCATCAGGAGAGATCGCTCGCCGATGCGCCGCCGCCCTGGTTGCGGGCCGGCATGTGCGACGGACTGATCGCCCGCATTGAGCGGGCATCGTCGATGGAGTTAATTCTTAAGCAGGGCATTCCCACCGTGGATTTACGCGGCCTGCACCGGGCGGCCGGAATTCCGCGAATTGTGGTCAATGACGAAAGCGTTGCGAAAATGGCTGCCGATCACCTGCTGGAGCGCGGATTCCGCCATTTCGCGTTCTGCGGGTTTTCCGGAGCGGAGTATTCGGTGCGCCGGCAGGCGGCATTTACCGATTACCTCGGGACAATGCACCACACCAGCGGCAGTTATCAATTGCGAACATCGCTGCGCCGCAACAATACCAGCAATGTTGAATCTTCTGCGCTCATGCACGAAGCGGATCTAAGCCGCTGGCTTGCCGCCCTGCCCCGCCCCTGTGGCATTATGGCGTGTAACGACATTTGCGGTCGGCAGGTGGTCAATGCCTGCCGGGTACGGCAAATTCCCGTTCCCGAAGAAATCGCAGTCATTGGCGTAGATGATGACGAAGTGCTTTGCGAATTGGCCGATCCACCCCTGACCAGCATCGCCCTGCCCACCGAAAAAATCGGATACGACGCCGCGGCCATGCTGGCCCACATGATGGCCGGCCAAGCGCCGGACCGCATGGAAACACGCGTAGATCCCCTGGGAGTCATTCGCCGATTATCCACCGATATTGTCGCTACGGATTCGCCGGTGATTTCCAAAGCCATTCGGTACATACGTGATCACGTTTCCGATGGGATTACTGTGGAAAATGTCCTGGACCATCTTGCGGCACAAGGGGTAGGTGTTTCCCGCAGCACCCTGGAGCGGCGTTTTACCGAATTTTTGGGACGCTCACCGAAAGATGAAATTCTCCATGAGCGTGTGAACCGCGCCCGACATCTGCTGCTGGAGACCACGTATCCTCTGGGCCAAATCGCCCGCCTGGTCGGCCTGCGCCGCACCGAACAGTTGATTTCTCTGTTCAAAGCCCGCACCGGCATGACCCCCGGTGCCCTGCGCAAAACGCTTTGCTAAGTTTCCGATAACTTTATGGAACAGGCTTTTACCCGCCACGCCCACCCTCATTGAATTTCTATTTTCAAGGACATATCCGTTTCAACGGACTCCAGGCGGCGGTTGTACCGTTTGAGAATATCAGCGAGCGTTGACACGAATTGTTGTTGCTGCCCGGTGGACATTTCGATAATGTTAAGCGCAATGAAGTCTTCAATAGCGATGATGGTGACACGGTCGGCAATGTTACAATCTTCCGCAATATGCCGGGCTTTTTCTGTCTGCTGACGCGGAACCAGCAGCACCGGGTGAAGTCTGGCCGCGAGGTTTGCGGCGCATTTTTTGACCACGTCGCTCCCGGGGGTCGCAGTCACGTGATAGCAGGTTGACCCCACAGTAAAATCTCCGGCGCGACCCGTCTGGACATCCCCGGCATGCCCCGGATAGTTGGGAATCTCAATGTCGGGATGACGGGCCTCCAGCTTTGCCCCGACAAGATGCTGCTCCACTTTTCCCCCAGAGCGGCCCTTCGCTTCATCCAAGATTGAGCCGATCCAGGCAGCCGGGGAATATTGCTGATCACAACTTACTTTCAGGTGTTGCCGTTGCGTCCAAAGGTTCGCCTCGTGGACCAGTAATCCGATTGCATTGCTTATGACCGCATCTCGCGCGGGCGATGGAATACCTTTAAGTTTTTCGCCCCACGCCAGAGCATCCAGAAGCCGTTGGCCATCTTGGTGTGCCTGTCGCGTGGTGATTTCCTTCAGGAACTTCTGGTAGCCGATCCCATACCGCGACAGCGTGTTCTGGAATGCCGTGCCCCGGGCACCTTTAATTTCACCACGGCCAGACAAAACGTCAGTCTTTTTCACTGGGCACCGCCTGCGGAGATGGTCAAGAACCACGATTCCTACAGCAATGGTATTCCTGGCTATCCTCCCTTTGTTGCGGCACGATTCAAGCCAAGGGGCCAGTTCCTTCGTAATGACATCGGTTGGATTCAAGCGGCTGCCCCTGTCGGCCTTGCATCGCAGGCGACAAGCACAGGATGCAAATAATATTTTGTAATCCACTCAACTACCGGAACGCATACTGCATCACCGAAGCCAAAAAGTGCCTGATTCAAGGGCACGGGAATTTTGAAATCGTCCGGAGCACCCTGCAATCGGGCACATTCACGCGCGGTCAACAATCGCACCTGATAGCGACCTTTGCCGGCTTTGAACAATATCTGTCGGCCGCTGCCGCCACGCGGCGTGCGTAAACACCCCGCCAATCCGTCCGTACGCAGCTCGGCCATAGAGCGCCCGTGGCGAACCCGGCGAAATGCCGTCGCGTAGGAAACCTTTTGATCCGCAATCATGTCTTTGGCCGCAACCTCGTGTCGTGTACTTAATTGCCCCATGAAATATTGGGAGCGTTCTTCGTTCCACCAATGCGCATCATTGTCGGGCAAATCTTCCACGATATCTGAAAGTACGTGGGTACCTGCGGGAGGTGCCGGCATAGGCCGGATGTCCCAGCGGATATGCGGTGTCAGATTGATGAACCGCGCCAGCGGTGCGGGCCGAACGACGGTCTGGGCGGCTACATTTACGGTTTCCCCTCCATCATAATGTTTGGCAACTACGAACAGCCGCGGGCGGCTTTGGGGGACAAAACTGGAAGCATTTAGGATCAGTGCATCAACGGTGTATCCCAAATCACATAGGGCCAGCAGTGCCATCTCGAAGTCCCGGCCCTGATCACACATTAAAAAGCCCAGGACATTTTCGAGCATGACCAATTGGGGGCGGCGCTCGCCTTTTTCCTTCAAGATTCTGACAAGTCCCCAGAACGCACTGGATTCTTTGCCGTGCAAGCCACCCATTGCACCCGCTACGGAGAGATCATTGCATGGAAAAGACGCTGTGTATAGGCTGCAATCGGGTACGCTGGCAACGGAAATCTGATGTATGTCGCCGAGCACAAAATCGGAAGTTCCAAAGTTGGCGTGATACATTGCGGCCTTGTCCGCGTCAATGTCATTGGCCCAATCAACGCGCCAGCCCTGACGCATAAGCGCCAGCCGCACCAATCCGATGCCCGCAAAAAATTCCGCCGCGGTAAGCCGGTCATCCGATCTGTGTTGCAGACCATTATTGGTAACCAAGCCAGAAGCGACCATGCAAAGCCTTCCTCGTCCAGCGTGCGGCGGTCCGTGCGCCGTTCTTCTTCCACAAGTCTAACCCGCCGTATGGAATAATTCCATTTATTCCAATCTGGCATTGGCAACCGCCCCGGCGGTTTTGCTCTTAGGTCTGTCCGAGTAATGCCGGAATTGCGATTACTCGGATAGGCTCCTAACTGGCTGCTGCCTGCTGGGCCAAACTTGAATCGGTGATCGGCTTGGTTCGGTGAAATGATGTATCCGTCACAATCGATAACGCCAATCCGACCAGGGCCATAATCGGGATGCAGTCATATCCCACCATGTGCACCAACCAGCCGGCCAGGTATGTGCCCGCCACCGTACCTACGCCGTTGGCCGCGTTGTTTAACCCCTGGGCAGCCCCTTGACTGATGGGGCTTAGTTCTGAGGTTAATTCCGTGCCGGTAACACTCAAGACGGGCCACGCCAGCACCACTACCGCAAACCCCACCAGTGCCAAGATATTGTCTCCGGGAATGTGACGGATCAGCAGCGGTACTAATAGCAGTATAAAACCGGTGAACCGAAGAATCCGCCCATAGAAATAAATTTTCTGCGCACCGAGCTTCTGCGCCCAGACTCCCGATAAATTGTACAGCGCTATACCGATCCCAGCCGCCAAAGCGTAGGTCAACGAAGTGGTCGCGGGAAGAACCCCAAAACTCTGTTTCAGGAAAATCGGAAAATACGCAAAAAAGCCCGCCACGCCTAAAAACACGAAAAACCAGGACATGAGAAATCGGCCAAAACGCGTCGGCAGCAGTTTGGGAATATTTTTTAATCCGGCAATATTCAGCAGATGAAAGTGCTTGAGCAATCCGCCGCCGATCAGTTCCACGCGGGCAAAACGCGACAAGGCCTCAAAATCCAGAGCCAGTCCCGCCCGGTTGAGTTCTCCCAGCGAGCTTTCCGCCTTGGATGCCCGCGGCAGGAGTATCAAACCCGCCACCACGGCTGCCGCCAACAGCCCCGCGCCCATCCATAAGCCAAATCGGTATCCGATGGCGGCAAATGCACCCGCCAGCAACAGCCCGATGACCTGGCCGCCGCCATTAAACGTCTGCAACCAGCCAATGCGGCTGGTCCACTGTTCATGCGGATAAAAATCCACAATTAACAAAGTCGCACAGGTGCTTACCGCGGCACTGCCGGCCCCCATCAACAGTGCCAAGCCCAGCCATGCCCCAAGATTTGCCGCCAACGGAAACAGAATCAGGGCCGCAAGTTCCAGCAGCAAACCGCCACAAAAAACCAGGCGATACGCCTTCTTTTCATCCGCCAGATTGCCCCACAATGGCGAGGTTAATGCCCCCAGATTAAACGCTCCCATCACATACCCCACCGCCGCCAGCTCATGCGGCAGAAGTTCCACCATCATTAACGGCAGCAGAATGGGAATCAATCCGGATGACACCGCCCCCACCAGCGCATACGCCGCGAACCATGATGATATCCATTGCCGCGGGCCGCGCAGGGTATCCCAGAAAATTTTATCGATTCGACTCATGATGACGGCTCAATCGTTGGCCACAAAGCCCAGGCGTTTGGTTACGGCCCCATAGCTGAACCATTGTTCCAGCAGCCGCTGATTCAAATGGCCCATCAGATACCGCCCCACACCGGCCAAATCCGTCGGATCATGCAAAATATTCACCGGCACCGGCTTGGCGGTGACCAACTGCATGACAAATACTTCCAACTGCGAATCCAGCGCCACACTTGTGCAGGGATGCGTGAGAACCATGTGCGCCGCAGATTGCCCGTTAGCCGAAGGCTCAGGTTTTGCGGCACCGTGCGCGGTGGCGGGCGTATTGGCGGAAGGCGTTCCTCCCAAGGCTTGGTGCGCCAGTAAAAATGCCGCCTGCATCAGCTTGGTGCTGCGAACCTGCACGCCCGGCAGGTGGCCGGGAACCAACTGATATTGCGGTTGCCCGTCCGGTGTCATACCCACCAACTGATTCTCCAACGCCTTGAACGACGACGGACTGAACACCGCCAAATGATCTTTCTTCGCGGCAGCCGGCAATCCGATGCGCCCCGCCTCAACCGCTAATGCCCTGCCGGATTTTATATCCGCACGATAGGCCGCCAGCAGTTTCGCGTCGTGCATCACCGCCGAACGCACCTGCGCCAGCGTCGCGGGATTGTGCGCCTTGCTGACCGCGATAACACGATACAGATACATATTGCCATGCGAATCGGTTAATACCGGGCCGTCATAACCCACCTGCAAATGCAGCAGCAGGCCGATATTTTTTGAATGCGGATCCAACGCATGCACCTTCATCGCCAGGACGCTTAATCCTAATGGCTGCGATAATCCGGCCTCCTCCGTTGTGGCATCGCCAATGCCTTTGAGGCTGGCAAGATCACTGGTGTTGAGCCAATGATTCCAGCGCCCCACCACCGGCGTGTATCCGTATTGTTTACCCAGATCGGCCGCCAGGGTGCGGTAAGACACCCATTGGGCTTGCGGGATGGCATGATGATAGCCGTTAATATCCACCGTGCTCCATGGCTTATCCGCGATATGTCCGACCTGATTTAACATGCGATGAAACAACTGATTCACGCGTTTAATGAGTTGCCGGCGGAGCAACTTGTGCCGCACCTGATCAAACGTCTTATACTGGGGTTTGGGCACTGTCGCCGGCGCGGTGGATGTGTCCGGAGGCGTAATTTCAAAATTATCCCGGTTGGCATGATAATAGGCATACGCCGCCTGAATATCTTTAAGTGTGGGTTTGAGTTTGGCCAACACCGCATCACGATCAAATTTCAGAAATTCAATTTTTACCCGATCCGGATAACGATAGCCAAAGGGATACCGATGGCCATTAATCAGCGGCGGCCGGGTGGGGCTGTCGACGGTCCAGGGCAAGGTGGTCCGATAGGCCGCAAACAAATGTTGCAGTTCCGCCATACCGGGCGTTGGCATGGAACCAGCCGTATCCGATGCGCGCATCCGGGCGTAGCGAACCTTTACCGAGGTGCCTAACTCACTGACAAAATGAGCCAGTTGCGGTGCGCTGGGGCGGCACGCGCCACCGATAAATACCTGCAACTGG
>DAHVEJ010000330.1 GCA_027313145.1 Phycisphaerales bacterium
TGGCCGAGCTGAATTACAATGTAGAATGTGTCACGTTGGCCCATCAGATGCTGGCAAAAAATCCCAACAATTTGCCGGCGCTGGAATCCGAATCTCAAGCCTATGGCCGATTGCGAAAATTCAGGCGCGCTTTTGCCGCCGCCAATAAAGCGTTCCAGTTGTCGCCGGATCGCATCCAAAACGGTTTTCTCGCTTTGGATATGCTGTATCAGCGGCAGTTGCCGACCAGCGCTTTGACCAACTGGGCGGGAAAATTTCTGGCCAAATCGCCCGCCAATCCGGTGTATCAGGTTCTCGGCAGTGCCGCCGCCGCGTTGGCCGGTCAGCCGGATAACGCCAAGCATTTGGCTCTTAAAGCCGCCGCAAATCCCAACCTCCCGGAAGCGGTTATTCTTCCGTTGGTTCGGCAACTTGATTCTCTGCAACTTTATACGCAGGCCACTCTGGTGCTGGAACATGCCGTCCGCCATGGCGCATCGGTTCCCATTCTGGAAGCGCTATGCGAACGGCTCTATCAGCAGGGAAATG
>DAHVEJ010000331.1 GCA_027313145.1 Phycisphaerales bacterium
TCAAGCATACCACCACTTACCCGAGCGCGCCAGTGCCGTTATTGCGAATATTTGCCGCGGAGCGGTAAACAGTTACTTTTTTACCGTCTGTTTTCCAGCTACGTCCCCGTTTCACCCCCGAAGCAGCGCTGTGCATAATGCGTACGAAGGCCTCGAAGGCCGGAAGCCCCTCATTTATCCGCGTCATCCGCGAAATCCGCGGTCTTTTTTACCGTCTCTTCTGAATTGCATACAGCGTGCCGGAATCCCAGTGCCCTTACGTCGACGCCGCGACAGGGGGGCTTGCCAGCGGTGCAAAACTGCGCATAGGGGGTTTGACACTTTGACTGGGGTTGGGCCGCACGAAGCTGCACCAGAAACCGGGAATTTTATACAGACTGCCCAACAGTTCATGAGCCCGAATTTCCCGCGGCAAAATTAAATCTACCGCGGTGCCCATCTCACTGGAGATAACCTCTTTCACCGATTGATGGGTCATCAGCACAAGCCGCAAATGTTCGAACCGCGGGGTGCTCCTGACTTCACG
>DAHVEJ010000332.1 GCA_027313145.1 Phycisphaerales bacterium
GCATGTCGCGTTCAATGCGACTATGCGTTAAATGATAATTGATCGCGGCCTTGGCCGAACCTTCCGGCAGGCGGAACGGCAGGCGATAAACGGATATACCGTCCAGAGTTTCCGTCGCCGGCAAATCCCGTGGCCAACGGTTCGTCAAAACAATCACACCACGGCCCTGGCGCATCAGCTCCAAAGCCAACTGCCGGCAAAGCTCCTCCACGCCACCAAGGGACGGGTAGAAAGCAGAAGCAAAGATTGCAATATTCATGTTCTCGTTCCGAGAAAGAATCTAGAATCTAGAACCTAGGAGTTAGGAGTTAGGAGTTAGAAGTTAGAAGTTAGAATGAGGTGCCCCGGCAAGCGGGGCGGTAATTTGTTTTCTTGCGATGGCCTGCGGCCATGCGTCACGGAATACCCCAAATTCCGGGGACCGGAATTTCCGCGTAAGAACAATTAGTACTACAGCGCAATATTTGCTCAAGCTTTAGCCGTATGTGGACCGATAGATCAGTCATTGAACAAGGAGGT
>DAHVEJ010000333.1 GCA_027313145.1 Phycisphaerales bacterium
GCGACCCGCAGTTGCGGGCGATTCTCCCTGTGCGGCGTTGATACGGGATTTTTCATGATCATTTGAAAAAATATTCGTTGGGTTGTGTCGAAAGACGCGCCGGTCGTTTGTCCTAGGGATGCGAAACGCAAAAACTGGAGAGAGATGGTGAGAAAGATCATTGCAATCACTCAAGTCACAGTGGACGGCGTCATGCAGGGGCCCGGTGGCCCCGAGGAGGATCCGAGGAACGGGTTCACCCAAGGAGGCTGGGCCATGCCCTTCGTGGACGACGCCGCGGGCCAGGTCATTGACGAGATCATGGCCGGTGAGTTCGACATGCTTTTGGGGCGCCGGACCTACGATATCTTCGCCGGCTACTGGCCGCACCAGGACAACTCAATTGCGAAGTCGTTCAACAAGGCGACGAAATACGTCGTCACACGCAACCCCGACCGGCTCGACTGGAAGACCTCGAAGCGCATAGGCGGTGACGTCGTGGACGGGACCCGCCGGTTGAAGGCATCGGCTG
>DAHVEJ010000334.1 GCA_027313145.1 Phycisphaerales bacterium
TGCACAGATTTTTCGACGACTAATAGCCGTCCCGGCGCTGGCCGGGATAAACTCCGGTCACCGGGACCACAGAGTTCCTTATCCACAGATTGCGCCGATTAATCAGATTAGACGACGACGCGAGGGTGCGAATTCACCATCCCGATCGCGGGTATTTAAGCCGGGGTCATCGGGATAAATTCCGACACAACGACATGGAGAATTTGTTTTACCACAGAGGGAGCCGAGGTAAACGGAGGGCGGCGATAACAATTTTCACTGATCACTGATCACGGATCGAATTGGGTTACGAGTTACGGGGGCATTTGTCACGGATGAATGTGGCAACGATCAACGAGCAACGAACAACGACAACTGCTTTTCGGGGTGCTGGGGCGGCGGCTGTCGCTGCCGCAGAGCAGTTGATCAGGAGAGAGTTGAGCAGTAGAGCATATTAACGCTGCGGTTAATGAACAACGAGGGAAAGCATTGGGCACTGGGCAATTGCCGTAGATGGGGGCGGGG
>DAHVEJ010000335.1 GCA_027313145.1 Phycisphaerales bacterium
TCGGCGAAATGGCCGCTATGGCAAAAGCCGCGCTGGAGAGAAAAAAGGTGCAGCCATCGTGATGGTCTATGTCGTTGATACCAACGTAGCTGTCGTGGCAAACGAACGGGATAGCCCGCAAGCCGACCCCGATTGCGTGCTTGCCTGCATCAACAATCTTCAAGCCATCTACAACGGCACTGTTATAGCTTTGGACGCATCCGGGCTAATTCTCGGTGAATACATGGACAACCTCAGCATGTCTGGCCAGCCCGGCGCGGGCGACTATTTCATGAAATGGGTCTACAGCATCCAAGCCGACGAAAGCCGTTGCGAACAGGTTAATATAACACCGATGCCAAGCGACCCAAGCAATTTCAACGAATTCCCCCGCGACCCTGCCTTGGCCAGGTTTGACCGCAAGGACCGCAAATTTGTCGCTGTCGCGAATGGCACTTCCTTAAGGATCTCTATCATGCGGCAATGGCCTTTCGTATCAGTTGGTGCCGAGCTTGTTGGCGCG
>DAHVEJ010000033.1 GCA_027313145.1 Phycisphaerales bacterium
CTACCACCAATGGCGAAACCGCGCCGCCATTGAATCTCGAAAGCGACATGAACGTAAAATAGAGTAGCGCTGTAGTACTAACCAACTGCCTGACTGAAATTTGGCAGGCGGGGCTGCACCACTTCAATATCCATGCCGCCTATCGGGCGATGACCAAACAGTGTTTTCCGGATTATCTCAAAGGGCACGCGGATTTGAGTTCCGTCCACCCTTATGAAAGCCTGGCGGGGCAGAGGTATGGCAGTATTTTGCCGGTAAATACCAATGTGGCATCGGCGGAGGAAACCGATATTGCGTATGCGTCGCTGGGGCACCTGGCGTTGGATTTACATAAACCCCAAATGGCCGGTATCCTTTTTGGCGATGCGTTGCAATATACCTCCATGTACAACCCGGCCACCATGTTCATGCAGGGGCGAAATGCTCAAGGGGCGTGGATGCCGTTAAATAAGCAAGCCCGCGATGAATGGAACTGGCAGTTTTACTGTGAAGGCTCGGCTTGGGAGTACAATTGGCTGGTCCCGGAGGATGTGCACGGCTTGATCGCGCTGATGGGTGGCGATAAGCCATTTGCGGCGCGGCTTCAACACTTTTTTGTTACTGGTCAATATGATCCCACCAATGAGCCGGACTTGGAAGCCCCGTATCTCTTTGACTATTGCCGCCTTCCATGGCGCAGTCAATACTGGGTGGCGCAAAACGCCGAGACATCGTTTAAAGATTCTCCGTTTGGCCTGGCATGGAGCAAGGTCCGCAGCGCCGGCAATGATGATTGCGGTGAAATGTCGGCTTGGTATGTGTTAACGCAGATTGGACTGTATCAGGTGGACTCCGGCGTGCCGGATTTTGAAATCACTACGCCGCGCTTCGCAAAAATCACCATCCACTTGCAATCGCCCTATCCCGGCACAGCCTTCATAATTAACACACCCAACGGCGGCGGGAAAAATATGTACATCCAATCGGCAACGTTAGACGGGAAACCACTTAATAAACCGTGGCTGCCGGAGCGGATGGTCTTTCAGGGCGGCACTTGGAATGTAGCCGCCGGGACCACACCGAACAAAAACTGGGCTGCGGCGCGCGGTGCTGAACCGCCGTCGCTGTCTACCGGACCGGACCATTGGTAAACACGGGCAGAACCACAAAAGAACACGACATCGGTCGAGGATCCTGAGAAATCAGTGGATTTGCACAATCCACTGGAAGCCCCTTGACCGCCAGTTAGTATTTGATACGATATTAAATATATAGTAGGTCATCCGGGTGCGGACGATCCGTGCTTTGATGTTTTTCCAACGGGGATTAAATCCATGCGCCGAGTCGGGATTTTTCTTAATTCCCATAGTCCATGTGGAATGGCCTTGCTGGGCGGTGTGGGAAAGTTTGTCCGCTCACATGGCGACTGGTTAATAACGCTGCATGATAGGGATATTGATCACGCGCTAAATGCCTTGCCGACAAACTGCCACTACGACGGAATTCTGGCATCCATTGAGAGCGCTGCGGCAATTCAAACGCTCCAAAATGCCGCGCCGCCGGTGGTGGATGTCTGTGGCCGCTTTGACTGCCCGCGGATTCCCAGAGTGGTCGTTGATCAACGTCGCGTGGGAATTCTGGCGTATGCACATTTGATCGCTTGCGGCGTTCCGAATGTGGCCTTCTATGGTTCTGCGGAGGATCAGCAATCGCGGGAGCGTTTGGATGCAATTGTGCAATGCGCCGCCGATGATCAAAGAAGCATCCCTGCACTGCGTCAGTGCGTTGAGGAAGGGATTGATTCGACAGGGGATCCGATAAGCCGGTACAGGGGCAGCGAAGTGGAACTCGAAAAATGGTTGCAGTCTTTGGCTAAACCCGTAGGAATTATTGCCGAAAATGACTGGCTTGGAAAACGCGTACTGGAAGCGTGTCGTCGATGCGGTTTGCCGGTTCCCGCAGAGGTAGCGGTGATTGGTTCCGGCAGTAATGAGGCATTAAGAGAGTTTTGCATGCCGGCATTAAGCAGCGTTCCCATACCGAATCAACGCATCGGCTATCAGGCGGCGGATTTACTTTCGACCTTGATGGATGGTAGGGCGGCTCCGCGGCACGAAATACTTGTGAGTCCAGCCGCCGTTGCCGCTCGATACAGTACCGAAGGTCCAATCAAGCGGGACGCATGCGTTTCTATGGCGTTAAAATTCATCCAGGAAAATGCGTGCAAGCGCATTAACACCGAAGATATTCTGGATCACCTTGCGCAGAATTCATATCTCATTTCACGCAGCACCCTGGAGCGACGCTTCCGCGATGCCCTAAGACGCTCACCCAAGGACGAAATCCTGCGTGTGCGTATCGCCCGAGCGGGTGAACTGCTGATGAACACCACCTACCCGCTGGCAAAAATTGCGGAAATGGTCAGCATTCAAAGACCCGAGCATTTCTCCGCCACCTTCAAACGCCTGACCGGGCAGTTGCCAGGTGAGTTGCGGCGTGGTTGGCAAAAAAAAGCGGCACGGCAATAGTCACGCTAAACGGGGTGTGCTCCAGTAGTTGCTTGTAGGGGACGGACTGTGTTTATCCATCGGAAGTTGTCTCGACACGGCCGAGTTGGTCCAAAATGGGCGTTTTAATTCCCGCGATTTGACGAGGCATATCGTAAAGCATTTCGAACACCACAACCTCGTTACGCTTTCGTTTAAGCCAGCAGCCAGGCAGGTAGAGTGTCTGCTGTGGACCGATATGCCAGTATCGGCCAAGATTGTGGCCATTAATAAATACGATTCCTTTGCCCCAGCTGCGCATATCCAAGAAGGTGTCTCCAGTCAGTTGAAGATCAAAAAATCCGCGATAAAGACTCGGAAGGCCAAGGATATGTGATCGATTAGGATAGGGTCGGAAATTGCTTGGGACCGTGGACATCGGCAGCTTATACATTTTCCACCCCGTGAGTTCCCGTCCGCTTATAGTTACTGTGCCAACGATTCCCTTGCGAACATCGTGCAAACATGCGTAGCCGTAGTTACAGCGCCCGGAATTCTCTACCAGAATATCCAGTACGGCGGGGCGGTCAGGTATTTGCAGCGTACAACTATGCTGGCCGATCCGACGGTCCAATACGGCCACACGTTTGGAGTCAACGAAGACCAAGGCAAAGTCACGTAGTTTATTAATGGATAATATGCCAAGGCCCTTCCCGGTAATGTGCGTGCGGTAGAGGATGTATCCGTAACCCTGGTCTAGCTCTTCCATTGTCATCGGCCTTTCAGCGAGGACGGGCTTGCCCAAAATTGTGGCGATGGGGCATGCTTCATTAAGTTCTATTGGTGGAATTTCAATAATGGGTCGGCATGCGGGAACGTTGGGTATCTTTGCCTCGTCTTTGGCATAGTTGAGCAAGATCTTACGAAGGGCAAAATATTTGTCTGTTGGGCGGCCCGATTCGTCAATTGGGGCGTCATAGTCGTAGCTGGTAATCTGCGGAATTGCTCCATTGGCACCATTCATAAAGCCAAAGGTTGTTCCACCATGGATCATGTAATAGGAGAACGAGACATTATGCGTTAAATTCCATTGAGTATTATTAGCCACGGGCGCAGCGGCAACACGAATAAAGGGCTGCCCCCAGTGGTCCAGCCAGCCGGGATAGAGTTCCGGCACAAACCAGGGTCCGTGTGGGCGATACGGTCGTATTTGTCTCATGATGTCAGGCCCGGTGCCTCCATCAAGACCGGGCAGTATGCCCGGCAGAGAGCCTCGCTTCATCATGCCGCCACCACCATTGTTGGTAAACAACGGGCACCTGAAGCCTGCATTACGAATCATGGTCGCAATGTCATGCATATAGGCATGGTCACCACTATAACTACCGTACTCATTTTCCACTTGGACCATGATGATCGGCCCTCCGTTGGATATCTGAAGTGGTGCCAGCCGTCGCCCCAGTTCGGACATATATCGTGCCGCAGCTGCGAGAAAACGTCGGTTTACTGATCGTATTTCCATATCTTTTTCACGCAACAGCCACCAGGGCATTCCACCAAATTCCCACTCGGCGCATGCATAAGGCCCCGGTCGAAGTATTACCCATAAGCCTTCTGCCTGGGCCATTCGCACAAATTCTGCAATGTCGGCCCTTCCGGTGAAATCAAACTTTCCTGATTCGGGTTCATTAAAGTTCCAGAATACATAGATTGAAATCGCGTTGATCCCCATTGCATGCGCCATACGCAATCGGTTTCGCCAGTACGGTCGTGGAATCCGTGCCGGATGTAATTCTCCCGCCCGGATAGAAAAGGGCTTGCCATCCAGTAGAAAAGCGGATTGACCGATCTCAAATGTATGTTTCGATGAAGACCCGGCTTCGCCACTCAATAGGGCACCCCCGGCCACGAACGCCCTCTTGGCAAAATCCCGCCGATTTAGCATAGATAACTCCTTGAGTAAACGTGAATTCGGGATAAGAAATCATGATTTACAGCGATTTAAGGCGATTTTCCACCCAACTGCTCTGAAAAATCGCCAGGCCTTCGCAACAGCGAAATAATATGGCCTTTCTTCATCCTGCGCTGGTGACGCTTGGCATCATGGGAGACTACTTTGGAAGATGTTGTTTTCGGTTTGGGAATTTTGTCTATCGCGCATCAATAAAGTCCCTAAAAAACGCAAATTTCAAAGCACGATCCACCAGTGCAACAATCTTTCGGGCCTCCCCTCCCCCTGTTCAGGCCGGCAGAAGCATCTACCTCACGTCATCGAGAACCGTGAGCAACGCAAGATAGCCGTCGACTAAAAAGCCTTCATATCCCCAGCATTTGCCAGTCCAACTCTTCCAGTCCTTGGACATGCCGTCCTTACACGACCCTTGGAAATTTCCCTGGGCGAAACTTCGCAGCATGGGATACAAAATTTTACGGGCATCCTCCCGCCGGCCCAATTTGTAGAGCGCCTTGATCGTAAAATAGGTAAAGGCGGCGGTGGCACCACCGTTCTCATAAATTTGGAAAGTATCGGTCCCGTTCGCCCGCGACGGGTATCCCCATCGTTTCAACGTCGGGAAATAACCGTCTTGTCGTATCGGAAGCAAATTGCCTGGCAATCCATATTGGAAGTTGGCATAGCCGACCACCTGCATCTTTTTCAACAGAACATCCATCACACGCTGGGCATCGTTGGCGTCTAACAGGCCGTAAGTAACTGCCACGCCCTGCACGAACGTAAAGCAATAGTCGTGAAGTGTGCTGACGGCATCGCGCCAGCCAGCCAGCAATCCGGTCTGTTTATTTAAAAATGTTGCGGCGTAGGACTGCTTGAGTTTGGCGGCGTGCCGGGAAAAATCGGCGGCCTGGGCGGTCTTCCCGATTTTATTGGCCACCTCTGACATGAGGGTGCAAGCGCGATACGCCAAGGCGTTGGAGTAAGCGTCTTCGTGGCCGAAGCCGATAGCATCCCACCAATTCGCAGGTCGGGGTGGAGAGCGGTAGCGTGTAAAGGCACCGGCCTCGCCGGAGAAAAAATACTTAATCAGGCCGTTGCCGTTGGTATCGGTTGCCAGCATTTTGCGCATCCAAATCAAAAACTGTGGCCAGTGCTTCTGCGCCCAGTGCATATCGTTGGTAGAGGTAATGTATATCCCGGCGGCGATGAGCAGCGATGGTCGGGAATCAAGTGAATCATGTGGTGCTCCCCATGCGGGCCGGTCAGTACCTTCCCAAGCATCGTTGTAGCCGACCTCGCCATACCCCTTCATTCCGGCGAGGTAACGCTCGAGTGACCAGCGCACCAGATCCAGGCACGATAGGCCGGGGGCCAGCGAAGGGCCATGGGCTGCCATTTCAGCATACATATAAAGCGTGAAGGCGCACGGATCACTCGATGAATTATTTGCCAAGACGCGCAAGCGCGGATTGACCTGAAAAATATTCAAATAATTTCGTCGAAATCCATCATATAGCACATTGGATTCCACGCCCTTAATCGCGGGATAAATTGCCACAATTTCCAAGGTGTAGTCAAGGATGCGGTGCGTTGCCTCGGCGGATGGAAAACTGAGTTTGACGTAAGGCTTGGCTGCCGTTCCGCCGAACCCGCTGCGCAAGGAATCATATCCCAATCCTAATGTGGTCTGATTACCAGTAATGCGAACCGAACCAAGATCCGGCAAATGTAATATACAGGGCAGTGACATAATCTGCGGACTCGGGCGATGGCTTGCCCCCGAACCATTGCTTGGGATCGTCAACAGCGGCCCAAGGGGTGCAAGGGGCATGTGGCCTAGGAGCGTAGCGTGATTGGCCAACTGATTAAAATTGAGAACCAGGGGCTGTGGAGCCAATCCTTTAACGTAATGCGATCGGATGCGGATTTTTCGTCGGCTGAATTTCAATTCCCAGAGTGCCGGTGAATGAACATTTTGGCCGTGTGCCCAATACGCGAGGCGCTGGCCGGTGCGCGTCACGTGATATGAAATTCCCGTTTTCCGCAGATCGGGAAGCAGTAACCTTGAGGCCACCTTGCTGGTTCCCAGTGAATCGACGCAGAAATGGCGGAATACGGGCGCATTTCGGGATAACGCAATCAGATAGAGTGGCGTTTTAAAGATTTCCTCGGTATCACCGGAACTGTGGCCAGTCAGTGATGGCAATATTGCAGCGCCTGCCATGGCTTGGAGAATCTTCCGGCGTCCAGAGAACAATACGTTGGTATAATATTTTTCCATCGGGCGTACCTCATTTAATTTCCAGTAACCGTTCACGGGGTAAAAAACGGCAAAATCAAGCGGTCTTCGTAGGAACTTGCATGAAAACATCTCAAAATCGCCTTCGGTGCATCAGAACCCTATGGAGCTTTATGCCTTTTCCCATGCTCTTTCGCGTGTTTCGCATCCACTGGTATCACACGCATCACATGAGTCTCGAACGGTTCATAATGGACCGAAAGGTTTTTCGCAGGTGGATCGAACTTCCGCGGCAATTGGTTCTCGAACATCGCCCCCACTTCGCGCAAGGGTGCGGGAAAAGTGTAGCTTACATTCAACACAGCATCGTCAAGGTTGACCGTGAAGAGCACATATCCGCCGGCGGGATCAGGCTTGAGCAGGCAACGAATCGGCGTATCCGTCACCGACTTGCCGCTAATCTTGACTTTGTAATCCACTTCCGACCCTACCGTGGGCGACAGTATCTCCGGTGTAAGTTTTGCCAATTCGTGATTGATACGGGTGGCAGCATCCCACAGCTCTCGCGATTGAATCAGTTGCATGGGCCTGGCGCGCGTCAACAACTTGTTGTAAGCAACCTGAGGATCAGGCGACACACCGATGACTGATGCATCGCGCGAGATATAGCCGTCCCAGATAAAGTAGTTAATACCCGTCGCTCCGCTGATAATTCCCGCGTACACCTCCGCCCGAAGCTGTGTGACCGAGGGGAAACTGAACGGAAACGGAGCCACGCGATGGCTCTTTTGGTCGAAGGCACCCACGATCAGCCACACCGGCTCGCGCTGTTTGTTCGATGCCACTTCCAGCGAGACCACCTGCGGAATTCCATTTGGCTCGGCACCAATTGAACGGGCCATGGCGTGCCTGGTCATAACCGGATAGTCGTCGTCACAGGACACATCGCCCGCGTTGTTCCACTTGATCCACCAAGCCGTGGCTGGCAGCATGATCCATGCGCAGTCATTGACAAAAACCAACAGATTCGGGGCGATTTCGTGCGCCATTTTCTTATAGTCCAAAAATCGCCGGTAGAATCTCTCCATGTTGAACCCGGATGTACCGATCTTTCCAATTGGTTCGTCCGTCCACACGTTCCCCAGAAGGTTCGGGTTATCATTGATGATCCCGAGTACTTTGGAGGTCTTTGCTCCCATCAGTACCACATGAAACCCGAACTTTCCGGCGGCTTTGAGTGAGTTCTCGGCGGGGTTCGAGTAAGCCCAGCCCGTGTTGAATCCTGCCTTTTTAGGCACAGACCATTCGTATTTGTAACCGTAACTTTTTCCCGGCGGCGGCACGCCCCAAATGCCGATCGGGAAAATGGAGCGATTGGGATCATATTTCAAGAGTAAGCGGCCATGTGCGTCTATCTGCGGCACTCCCTTGCGATAGACGGTCTGCACGGCGTTAATATTCCGCTGGGCATCCGAGGCCCTTCGAGATCCGTGGGACGGCTCCCGGGTAGTCTTAAAGCTGGAAACCGTGCCGACGCCATTACTCTGGGCGAGGTATACATACCTGATACTGTTCACCTCGGCCTTGGTGAGCGTGGCGGTTCCAAATGATTTCCCGTTTTGTGCGTGACACACCAGCACACCGGTATTGTCGTTGAGGGGGACTCCTACGGTCGTGGAACCGATGGTTCCTGTGTATTGGCCCACTAAAGTAGCAACGTGGCCGGTAAATCCAAGCCCCAGGCACTGACGGCTGGTTTTCGGCGTAAGATTTGCAAAAAGAGTGTATGTTCGGCTATCGCCATAGACCGGTGCGATCGGCAGCAGGCCCATCCCGTAACTGCCGGATCCCGTGAAGTCTAACCGCGTCCCGTCTGTGGTTAAATTCGATGCGGCGTGCCAAGTTGCATCCGGAAGATCGGTTGGCGCAGGTTTGGAGCCGTTCAGGGCCGACCGACACTTGGGTGTTCCGCGTGCGAAGTGGTCAGCATAAATGATTCCCGCATGTGCCGACTGGGAGTTGGCCAGAGCCAACCCCGCAGTCACGGCAGACAAAAATAGAGCGCCGGTCATGGTCTTCATATGCAATGCAGTTACCCCTTAAAAACCTACATCTAGTTATGGTCTGATATCTCCGCAGCACACCGAACGGCATGCAAAAAGGTGATTTAGTTTTGATCTAACTACGTCACCACCATTCGTAGCCTACACCATATGCCCTATATCTTGGATTCCTACTTAAAATTTTATTCGACGATATATCAGCAGACCCGTCCCGCGCGGCTCCCTGATAGACGCTGACAAATCGGTAAGTTCACGGCCAGTCATGACCCGCGTTTCCTCGAATTGGAAGGTGGAGCCTTTCCGGGCCACTTTGTACGACGCGCCGGGGGTCAGATTGTGAAGCTTAAATTGAGCGGTGCTATTGGTACATTTCGGCCGTCGAAAATACATCACGAAACCCATTCCCATTTCAGGCCGGTCAAACTGCCACGCCTCCCAATGGGTGTCATCCAGCCCCGTCGGCGTCAATGGATAATAGTCTCCAAGGTATAGCGGGCGAAGCATTTTTAATTCCGCGATCGCCTCACGAATCAGCCGTGCCTGTTGCGGGGTTTGCGGGATATAAAGGACAATTCCGGCGGTCGCCGCACTCCGGAAATCGTAGATATCCCCATTTACATTCCCCCCGGCCCCCCCGTTCATGGGGACGTATCGGTTAAGCCCCGCACCCTCCACCTGACAATAAGTGGCGTGGGCCTTGCCGGAGCACATAAGATCGTCGCGCCAGAGATAAAAGCATCGCCTCATTGATTCAAGGTCCATCCGCCGGCCCCCGCTGGCGCAGCAATCAATCGCCAGCAGCGGAAAGCGGATTCGCAGTTCGTCCCACATCGCATAAAGCCCTTCGATATACCGTATTTCCGTTATTCCCTGACGGTCCGGCTTATCGGTCTGCTGCCAGCCGGGCAACGGATCAATGTTGAAATCGTGCCGCAGGATGCCGATATTCCACTCTCTGATTCGATCGGCAAGCAACTGAGTCATCCATCGCCGAGCCTTCGGATCACCCATATTAAAAAGTTCTTGTTTCCCCCACCCCGCGTAGCGCAGCAGCCATTCCGGATGATGTTTTGCAATCAATGTGTTCGGCTGCACCCGTTCCGGTTCAAACCATAATAAAAACTGCATCCCTTTTTTGTTCGCGGCATCCGCCACTGGTTTAAGGCCTTTGGGAAATTTTCTTTTGTCGGCGATCCAGTTGCCCACACCGGAATCCCACCCTCCGCCAGCCATCCAGCCCGCGTCCAGCCAGAACACTTCTGTGCCAAAACGGTTTGCAGCGATTTGCTCTATTGCCGCCAATTGATTTTTCTCGTTGACGTCGTTCAGTGTTTGGCCGCCGTTGACGAAGGATAATTGCCACATGGCAACCGGCGGCACCGCAATTTTGTCTTCAATTCGCGCTACATAGTGGGCCAACAGTAACCGCCGCAGCAGATTATTCCCGGAAATGGCGGAGTCCCCTCGCCATGGAACCAGCGCGATGCTCGGCGTACGAATACTCTCACCTGGATGCAATTTCAGCCGCGTAGTTTGCTGCCCCGCTTGCAACGAGGCGCACCGCTGTCGGTCGTTTTGAAAACACATGGACCACTGCCCCGTCCAGCCGATCGCGCCCACCATGCCGCCGCCTTGCCACTGTAAATTGAAAAACGGCAGAACCCCATCCGACGACCGCCCCCCATTCGGTGCCAGCACGATCCGGTCACCAGCCCCCATGGGCCTCTTCATCGGCAGAAAATCGGTCGGGCTCCTAGTGCATCCATTGGAATGGTGAAAAGTAAGGTCCCCTTCCTCGGGAATCACCAGATTTAAATCCAGCGGAAGGATGTTTTCCAGCAGCGGCGTATCGGACTCTCCATGGTTCGTCAAATACAACACCCAATCCACCGCCGGCAAGTCTTTGAATACCTTCAGGTCGCATCGCACTTCCAGTTGTGTGACCGGGTCGGTATAAGATATCTCGTATCGTGTCCAGGCGGCTGCCTCCGTCAGGCGTAGTCGCCGCCGCCAGGAAGCAAGTTCGGTCCGCACAGACCGCCCCCCGTATTGAAACGAAAAGGGAGCGGCGGCGTCCGAAAGCTCGGCAAAGCCCGGAACCCCTAAGGGTTCGCTTAAAGGAAGCACGCGGCCATTGGTCAGCGTCAACTTGGCCGAGGAAATATCAACAATATCCGCAGCGGGCAGTTTTCCCGTTGGATGGACAACGCGCAGTGAAAACTCACGCGCGTCTTCCAAGCCGACTTGAATCGGGATGGAGGGCTGGCCCGCGGCCAAGGTTCCAGATCGGAATATTTCCCGGCCATTAGTCCGCGCGACCACAACCGCACCGCTGCCGGGCGCAGCGCCATGGTTCACGCGCACAGAGGCCTCAATCCGATATCCTGGCTCGGGCAGGCGAAAGGACAAGGGCTTCCCCGCTGAAATTACCAACGGTTTGGCCGCCGCTTGGGGGCTTCCCTTGGCGCTGGCCGGACGAAGGGCATCCGATTCAAGAAGAAAGGCCGCCCGAATCCAGGCGTGGACGCCCTCAATCTGCTTTGCAAGCCGCTGATCCTTAACCGGAGCACAGTCTGCGTCGATCAGCCATGATTTCATACGAGATAACGCGTCCGACGCGTTTTCGCCAGCCGGAACGTGCCGAGGAACGTCGCTGGCGGCGGCCTGCTCCCAAGGCCCCCCCGCGGAAAGGACATTATATGCAACCGTCATGGCCGCTGCCTGCGCCACGAGCCTCACAAATTTACGGCGACTGAAACTTTCCATGAAGAACTCCTTTCTTGGCCGACCGTTTGCTAGTGTTGGGTGCTTCCATTTCCATAAAAGGTTTTCCTTTCGCAACGAATGTGTAACGGTTGAAAAAAGCATTTCGATCTACATAGAGAACAAGTCTCGTAACCGTTCACAGCCTTTCGGCCAATTCAGACTCCCGACGACCTTGACGACGCAAACATCCTCATTCTCCCATGGTTCGCCGGCCTGTGAAGGACTACGACGGCAGATACCACACCATAAAGCGCCTCCGCACAACTTCGGATCACCGCGCGGCGTTTTGCATTTCGGTGATCCAACCGGAAATCGGTCGGCCTTCCGATATATAAGCGACGCCGAATCGCCGCATGTCCCGTGTGAAACGGTCAACCCGCTCCAAAAAAGCGGCTCTCTGCAGCGCGGTGACTTTCGCGGTGGGCATGGTTCGCATCAGTTTCACATAACGGATACCTAATTCAGCTTCCTGAACACGAGCCAATTCCGCAGAATTGGATTCCACCGCCATCCGGGCTTTTCGGAACAGATGCTTGGCCTTCACCAACATATTCGGCGTTAGATAGGCGGCGTTGGGTGGATCGTAAACGCCAAGGCCCCCGCCGGGCTTCCACAGCTGCCTAGACAACAGTCTCAAGTACCGATAGATATACGGTCCGCCCGCACCATAATAGCCGTTGCTGAATTCTCGAATGAGCCTCCAAACCTTCAGTTTGGGATTCCACATCAGATGCGCCATCACCCATGTACGCATCACCTGCATCTCGCCGACTGAATTGTAATCGCCTTCGCAGAACATGCCGGAGACTCCATACTTATGGTACAATTCCATGTCAGCACCGAGTTCATCCCAATCTGGAAATGGCTGCAGATAGTTAGCGAAATTAGTCACGTATGTCCAGACCTGAACGCGCCCCGGAGCTACATTATCCCACCCCAACAGGTCTTGGAGTGTGGAATGATTTCGTGGTGCGGTGATCGGTCTCGCATAATCCATGGTAAGTGGGGCAAAACATACCAATACGTTAGGTCCCGCTTTGATGCTACCGGGCCTCGGAGGCCGTTCCGTGTACGCGTAGGCAATCGTTTCTACCCATATTTTGCGGGCCGGAAACTGTTGCTGAACCGCCGCTGCCACTTTATTGACAAAATGTAGCAGAGTTCCCGATGGCGCTCCGAATCGGGCATCGCTCGACCGCGATTGACGACCTTGTGAATCTCCATTTCCATCATTTGGCCCCAATCCCAGCACGAGAAGGTTAGGGTTGGCTTTGGCCTGCGCCAACAACGCAGCCGTGACAATCCGCAACACATTTGGGTTTACCAGAGAAAGTTGTGAATGTCTTGACCAGTCGGGGCCCAAATAATCGCTACGCTTGCCGTTGATCAAGCTGTAATATTCTGGATGTTTGGAAAAATACCGCGACGGTGGCACCAGTTGGTAAAAATTTTCCGCCGCGTTGAAAAAAGGGTAGGTGCCCCCCAGGTTGGACTTATTGGGAACATCAACACCGTTGAGCTTCAAATGGGCATCCCATTGGGCGTGGCGGAGCACCGGATACTCGTCCGTATCCCGATAGGCGAAGCCGGGAAGTTCCTTTTCACGCAGCGCCGGAATACGGACCACTTGGTGGTGCGGTATGACGGTGTCGTGCGGTGAATACCAGCGAACACCGAGATGGTCTTCCAGAAAACTGTAGACCGCATAAAGCGTCCCACGGTCGTCCTTCCCCGCCAATGCTAAATTGTTGCCGGAAGTTCGAATAAAAAATCCCTCCGCTGGCAGTGAATTCAGCGCCAGCTTGGGGAAAGCGGTCCGTAAATCGCCTCCCGATCCGACATAAATGGCCGGCCCAGCGGGCTGTTTGGAACTGACCGGAAAATCCGCTCCCGAAATATGGTGCAAATCCGCCGCCAATTCGTGCGCGGCATGCTGCACTGTGGCCGAAGCCGTCGGTGCGATCACAACCGTATACGACGTATCACCATGGTTAGCCAGCACCAAGTCGGCTCCTGAGGCCGCCAGAGTCGGGCCCACCAGAAATATCGCGGCGGTCAAGAAGTATGCCATGCAAAGGCACGAATGTCGCATTGTCATGGGAAAATCTCCTTACAGTACGTGGGCTATTAGGACTCCGCTTGGCCAAATTACAATTGATAATGTGTGCCATCCGGACGTGCGTTATGGCATAACCTTTGTTTGACGCGGACTCCAGCCAGGGTACCATTCAAGAGTCCAGAGATCGCCGTCATAGACGTGCTCCACATGCCCGTCCGCAAATGCTACATTTATTCCCTCTTGATGGCGATTAAAGCAATACTGCCACATATAGGATGTGTAAGATTCGTCCGCAACGGAGCCGGTCAGATCTGCGGGGATCGGGTCATTGGGATTGGGCCATGATATCTGCCCTAGATCGTCAGCGAACAATGGCGCGGACGCAGAGTTGAGCGATTGACTGTTCGGCCAGAAATAGGATGGCGTGTGGGTGGGGTGGGCATACCAATCCGATGCCCAAATGCCCAACCAATATTGGCCTATGCTTTCGCTTTCCGAGTAATTATACATATAGCCATTTAAGCCATAACTTGATATCATACCAGTACCCCAGAAGTTCCATGGCGTGATGGCTGTTCCACTCGGATTTCCCGCAAAGGAAGATGCAGTTTCGATCTGAGTCGACGGGCAATGTAAGACCGCAACCTCGCTGGCTGGCAACGGTTTAATTGTGGGCGTATAGTAAGTGGGGTACGCGAAATCATAGCTGCCAAACATCGGAGCCAATGCGGTCGGCCAATAAATATAAGTGCCGGTGTCTGGAGAGTTATAATTATAAACAAGACCTTTGCTGGCCGCTGCGCTTGATTGCGTGTATTCGCCGTAAGCAATGGCAAGTTGCCGCAAATTGCTGGCACACAAAGCCGTATTGGCCAATCGCCTGGCTTTAGCCAACGCCGGCAACAGCAGCGCAATCAGGATGGCAATGATGGAAACAACCACCAATAGCTCAATGAGGGTAAAACCGCGCAGGAGTTGGCGGAAGCGAACTGAATTGCCCACTGACCGAACTGGCTGCGGTTTGCCGCAACAATCTGCGGCGGATGTAACGACACTTGTGTTGCTATTAAACATAACAGGATATCCTTTGGCGGGACCATTTATTTCAATAGAAGCCTCCCATGAGGTGAGGCCGTACCCGCGCGGCATGAAAAAAGCCCGCACTTGTTGGCGGCTGCGAACGGCGGATGCCAAACGCCGTCCGCAGTACACGCCAATTACCATTTTGCCATTAGGCAGCGCCAAGATGCCGACGACGTCGCGGCAACAGCAACAAACCAAAGCCGCCAAGAGTAAGCAGCCAGAGCGGCTGGGGTTCCGGCGTAGGTGTCCACTGCAACTGCATTCCGTTAAAGGCCGGCCCTCCGCTAGTCGTAACAACCTGCGCCTCAATATCCCCGGAACTGTTTGGTGTCAATCCGGTGAACAGAACATAGTTCACCCCGTTGGTGAACGTTGTCGCATCGGTCTCCCCTCCGACCCATGCGTTGACCTGCGGAGCGGGGGGTGTTCCTCCAGATGCTAAGATAGAGGTGCTGTCGTTTCCTGCACCCCAGCCCCACCAATTGTACACATAGAGGTTATAGGTGGTGTTTCCCGATGGGTCGAGACCGCTAAACGTCGCCGTGGAAGTGCCGTCTTCGGCTGGGTACGACGAAAGCATGGCATTCATTGACGCTAAGTTGCTGGTGTAACTACCGCCGGATGTCGTAAGCGAGAGACCGATGTTCGTTAGGGCTCCATTGGTGTCGACGAGGTTAGTAATGCTGACCGTAGTACCCGGTGTCGTCTCCACGCCAGCCAAATTATTCCATTGCATCTGTCCGGAAACGACAGCCCCGGCTGTTCCCGTTGGAGCGGGAGATCCTGGCGAGTTCGGACCGTACGAGTTCACGCCGTTGATATTTATTAGGTTGGCGCGCGCCGGGGGTATCGCCACCAGCAAGACTGCTGTGGCCGTCAATCCGGCAGCTGCCAGCGAACATCCCCAACGCGCCGCCGAGTGTCCAGTTCGCGCCCTTATGGTGCCTTCTGCTCCGCAAGAGAGCGATTTGGAACCGCCCGCTGACCGAGCGGACTGCGGCTTGCCGCAACCATCTGCGGCGGATGTAACGATACTTGTTTTTCTACTCATAGTAGCCTCCTAAAAAACGAATTACTTTGCTCTCCCACTCCACGCCAACCGCACGGTTGACAAAAATGAAGTTGAGAGCTCCAGGGTATCCGTGGGAAATGCTCAAGTTGGGCCGCTTTGGCCAAGTTTATCATAGCGCGTACCTCATGTCCTTCACAACGGCAATTCACGTCATCATCATGCTCCATAACCGCTACACCGGGCGGACTCGGATCAACCACACAATGTTCAATTTTCACTTACGCTTTCGCGTCCAAGCGCAAGACCCTTCGATTGTTGGCACTTTGCATCTGCTCCGCTTCTACCAAGTTTATTGTAGCACGTGACTCATGCCCTGCACAACGGCAATTTACGTCACGTTCATGCGGATTTTCATCAAAACCGCGTTCAGGTTTTGAATTTGCCGCGCGCCCTAAAATGCCGTAGATTTTTTCCGAGCATCCCAAATTTTCTAAAAAAACCGTAGCCATCGGACACCCTTCGCGTTTTTCCATTCTGAATTACCGTCGTGTGGCAAATAGCAGCGCTTGCACTTTATTTGATCTTTCATATCATAGCAAATAAAAAGTGTCTGTCAAGTCAATTTCGAAAAATATTTTCTCCCGCGCTATTTCCCGCGTTTGTGGATATTCCCGCCGGATTGCCATACACGCACTGCGAACCCTTTGAGAATAAATGTGTGCGGCGTGCCGGCCCGCACCGTAATGGCTTGCTGAATATTTGAATGCTTGCGCACCGGTTCAAGGCGGTAGGTGCTCTGTGCTCCAACTGGAAGCTGGAATACTTTTCCAATATCTAACGCAATTCGAAGCGTCTTGGCGGTGGGATTGCGCAGTACGACAATGCCCTTGTTTGCATGCCAGGAGGCCCATCCGTAAATTTGGCCTTTGGCGGGATTCCCACCGATCCAATGGGTGTCGCATAAAATCTGTGCGTTCCGATTGGCCCATTTCGCGGCGCGCGCCAGCACATCCCAGTCATACGGGTTCAGCAGCGATGGCGTAATGTAAAGTTCCTGCAACTGTGTGCCGGTTCCGAAGAATGACCATACTTGATCAGCAAAATCACGGTTACTTTGCCGGTCCAGCAGCGGGCTGTATCTCCCATAAATAATGCCGTGCAGCATCAGCGAATTTAAAGGATATAAAGGTCCCGCCCGCACGATGTTCTGGTAGGTCTGGGCGTCACGATAGGTGATCCACTGCTGACATAACGAGCCGGCACCTTCGTAGGAGTGATCCATTCCGCCGCGCCAGATTGAATCGGCGTATAAAAGCCAGAATGGCGAAGCCCAGGTACCGGTGGTTTGGCTGATGTACAAATTAGGTTCGGCTTTGCGCAGGTCACGATCCAAGCGTAACATTGCTTCACCTTCACGCATCAGCACAGGATTACCGTCACCGGCGGCAACACCATCAAATTTGAAAATGTTGACATGATATTTCCGGATCATCTGCAGGCAAATATCACTGAAACGGCGGTAATATTTCAGCCCCGCCAGGTCGAAGCCGTAACGGTTTATTTCAAAGCCTTGTTGCTTTCCATACTTCAACCGCTGTTGTCTGGGAATACCATACCCTCCCCAGGGAGACAGCCAAACCCCCACTCCGGCATGATAATGGGCCGCCGCTTTATCCAGAGGAGTAAAACCGTCGGGAAAACCGCGGTTAAATTCCCAGAGTGTCTTGTTATTGTCCCAACCATCATCAAAGAGGAATGAAGCAAGATGTACCCCGCGCTTGACCACCAATTGTTTTCCAATGGCGTTGATGGCATGGATACATTCTCCCTGGTTATATTTTCCTCCCATGTGCCCGATGTCGTACCATGAGTTGAAGTGGAGAAATGGACGATATGGATGACAGCGTTCCATATTCAAATAGGCCATAAAGCCACGGCGCAGTTGATCTCGCGGCACAACACCAATGACGCAACTGCCAACGAAAGATTTACCCGGTGTTAAAATGGCGTAAGGCCCGAAGGAACACGTTACCACCGATCCATGGCTGACGGAATTATCGGCCATCGGATTTTCATAGCCCATGAAAAAATTTCCGACGACAATCGGAGAACCCTCCACCGTTCCAACTTCTCTGGCACCAGGAATTGCCTGATGCAGAAGTGTTAATCGCTGAATGATTATTTTCCCACCAAGGGAGGATAGGACAATCCGCTCCCGCAGGTAACACGCTTTTTGGCGAAGGCGCACGGAAACCCGGGCCGCAAGCTGCGCTGCGCGATCTGTAAGATTGGCGACAAACTCCCGGCCCGCAAAATGCTCCGCGAGCTTGGGCGCGGTGCTATTGATTGCAAGCGGCTTTATCACTGGTGGCTGGGCAAAAATGAAGTCAGAGGATGTAACCGTCTGGCCACTACCCAAGGTAATGCGAAAATACGGGGCCGTCAGCGTGAGACGTCCGCGACTGATATGATCGGAAATAGTTATTCGCTTGAGTGTTTCACCGATAAGCTGACCGCGCCATGAAATGTTGTTATTACCAAGCGTAAACAGGCCTGATTTTCCTGACGCCGGTAGCGCCGCCGGCGATGCCGCAGCCAGCGGCGCGCCGGCAAAGACCGCCACGATAAGCGCACGAAGGCCGGCTCGACCAATAGCCTGTATTCGTGTCTGCCAAAACTGTGTCATAGAGAAACTCCTTTTAGTGGTTTGGGGGTTGAACACAACCCTTTCAATGTCCCCAAAATAGTTATGGCGCATGCCCGGTTGTGTCAGTTGTATTGATATCTAATCTGGATGGCGCGCTGGAGCGGCCCGATGGGTCAACGGCAATTCCGCGCAAGACCAGTGGCTTGCCGGATATTATTGTTAGCGCAATCGCGGCCGTGTATGGGGTTGAATGAGAATTAGGAAGCAGGCCGTTGCGAGTGTAGTAAATCTTTGCGCCGGGCACTGGATCGGTGATCCGCACTAAACCGGTGGGAGAAGCCGTATGAATGTCCGTCGCGTTATGGCTGGGATTGCGGGTGGCGGTGAACGAACGGCCGCGGGCGGTGAAATGGAACGACGGCGGCGGAATTCGGAAGTTATAGTGGTTGGCCCGTAACCAGAGATACTGCCGTGCGGTGCGTTTAACAAAGTTGGAGTAATGCTGTTCTTTTAACGGCGTCCAACTGATTTCCGCCAGGGCCATTTCTCTTGGCAAGAGTTGGTAAAACAAATGGTGTGCAGTGGCAATAGCCTCGGTCCACAGGCAGGCCTCCGCGCCAAGAAGCCGTTGCCGCAATGTCTTTGGCAGCAAAGAGGATGGGTTAAAATTGTAGGTTTCCCGCAGGGTATCAATTCCGCCCACAGGATGGGGTTCATACTTGAGGTCCCCCTGAGAATGATTGAAATACAGTTTTCTACTCCAGGCGACAATCACATCATGCCCCAGACGGGCATCCTTAAGAACAATATTCGAACTGTTCCAGCTCCAGCATTCGATCACCGCACCCTTCGGAAGATACTGGGCGGGTACATCATTCCAAACCACGGCCCGTCGCCCTTTGGAGGCCAGAAAACGGGCTAATCTGCGGGCAAAATAATCATGGACTTGGTTTAGCGTCCAGTGTCGCTGCCGCATGAGTTGTTCCGCCGCCGGATCATGCAGCCACGCCTGCAAATTTACTTCATCGCCTCCAAGATGGATGAATTGACCCGGAAAAAGAGAAACCAAATCGCCAAAGACGATTATGAGAAAATGAAACGTCCTCGGACTGGGGCTTAAAGGGGTATTAATCGGGGGCATGGTTTTAGCGTCCGCCAGCCATAAATAAGATGCAATGGCCGCTCTTCCGTGACCGGGAATGTCTATTTCAGGCACAACGGTTATTCCGCGTCGGCGCGCATAATTCACAACCGCCGCGATCTGGGCGTCGGTATAAAAGCCTCCGTAGCGCGGGCCATCGGGGGCGGCGGGCGGACTGCAGAAAGGCGTGGCATTCGGCCGCCAGGCACCGATGGTGGTTAACCGGGGATATTGCGGTATTTCAATACGCCACCCCTGATCATCAGTCAGATGCCAGTGAAATATATTCAGCTTATAATGTGCCGCCACGCGAATAAAATTTTCCACCACTGGCACAGGAAAAAAATGACGCACACAATCCAGCATGACGCCGCGCCAGCGATAGCGCGGCCAATCGGTAATGGCGACATCATGGATGGCGTTATCGGTTGGTTGGGCGGGATTAAATAACTGTTCAAAAGTTTGCAGGGCATAAAACAGGCCATGGCCGGTATTGGCGGAAAGTGCCGCCCCGTGACGGGTGACCTCAAGCCGGTAGCCCTCGCGGCCCAGTTGTGGATCGGCAGCCGCAGTGGAAAGTGTAATCTGCGCCGGGCCGGTGGAAGCGATTTTTGCGGCAATGCCGCGCCGTTTCAGAAAGCCCAGCAAAAAGTGGGCAACATGACGTTGCGGGGGATTGACAGCGATGATGCGAACCGAATCCGGAACTTGCCATTTGGTCTTGTAGGCGGCGACCTGCCGGGGCAGCGGTATAAGGCCCAGTTTGGTAACAGAATAATTGCCGTTAAGCGCCGCCGCCCGGGTGATTCCCCCGGTCAGCGTCACAGCCAGCAATACACCAAAGACAACAAGGGTTAACGTGTGCGGATTAAGCACTTTCTCCACTATAATCCGCTTATACGTCATGCGCGCAGGTTTGAAACATTGTTCGCATTGGAGCTTAATACGAGATACCGTCCGGTGCCCATGGCGCGCCACGCATAAAAACGCAGCCGCCGGACGGTATTTTGAACTATCCATTGGACATGCGCGGGTTATGATCATCATTTCTGTTCCTTTGTGACACCAGCCCGGACGGAAGTATCAGGGGTGGTTCTTTAACTGAATAATTAATTTTGCGGGAGCACTGGATTGTCCGGATGAATCTATCGCCACGCAACGAACCTCCATCGGCTTGCCGGTCGCAAACTTTACCGCAATAGGCCCGGTGTACCGGATGCAGTGGGCATTGGGCATGGATCCATTGAGGGTGTAATAAATGACCGTGCCGGGAACCGCATCGGTGATATGCACCAGACCCGTTGGTAGTGTGCTCTGAATAAGCAGTGCGTTATGGCGGGGATCGCGGGTTGCCGTTGACGTTATGCCGGCATCGGCAAAATGAAACGATGGCAGAGGAATACGAAAGTTGTAGTCATTGGCCCGCAACCAGAGATACTGCCGTGCGGTGCGTTTAACAAAATTGGAGTAATGCTGTTTCTTTAATGGCGTCCAACTGATTTCGGCCAAAGCCATTTCGCGTGGCAGCAACTGGTAGAATAGGTGATGGGCCGTGGGAACTGCTTCGCCCCACAGACAACCTTCCGCTCCCAGGAGCCGGTGACGCAGGGAAGCCGGCAGCAAAGATGATGGATTAAAATTGTAGGTCTCCCGAAGTGTATCAATCCCCCCCGTCGCGTGTGGCACGTATTTGGGGTCCCCCTCGCAGAAGTCAAAATAAAGTCTGGATTCGTCGGCGACGATCACGTCGTGTCCCAAGCGGGCATCCTGATTTACGATACTTGCACTGTTCCAACATTCAATAACGGTGCCCTTAGGCAAACCCGCAGCAGGTACATCATTCCAAACCACGGCCCGCCGCCCCCGGGCAGAGAGAAAACGCGCCATTCTTGAGGGAAAATAATCATGTAGTTGCGCTGCCGACCAATGGCGTTGCCGCATGATCTTCTCCGCGGCGGGATCGTGCTCCCATGCTCTCATGGCCTGGGCGGAAACCTCATCACCACCCAGATGAATATATCGGCCTGGAAACAAATCCACTAAATCGCCGAAGACAATATCTAAAAAATGGAAAGTTCGGGCGCTGGGACTTAAAGGCACGTTGCTGATCCCCCAGGTTTCCCGCACGTGAAATGGCCCCTTGGCCGCAGCCAGCCACGGATACGCCGCCAGAGCCGCGGTGCAATGACCAGGAATATCAATCTCGGGGACAACAGCGACATAACGGCGTTGGGCGTAAGCGACGATCTTTCGAATTTGCGCATCGGTATAAAAGCCGCCATAACGCTTGTGATCAATATCGTGCGGGTTCAGGTGCATTTCTGTACCGGCCCGCCAGGCTCCGATTTTGGTCAGCAGGGGATATTGCGGAATTTGAATTCTCCACCCCTGATCATCGGTTAAATGCCAGTGAAAGACATTGAGCTTGTAATGGGCCGCAACACGAATAAATTTTTCCACCACCGGCACCGGAAAAAAGTGGCGGGAACAATCCAGCAATATGCCGCGCCAGCGATAGCGTGGCCAATCGGAAATTGAAACTTCATGAATGGCATTATCTGATGGCTTGGCCGGGTTAAATAACTGCTCGAATGTTTGCAGGGCATAAAACAGGCCACGGCCCGTATTGGCGCTAAGGGCGGCTCCATGGCTGGAAATATTCAACCGGTAGCCTTCACGACCAAGTTGACTATTGTTGGCGGTGGTGGAAAGCCTGATCGACCCGCGGCCGGTTGCCGCAAATGTTACGGTAATTCCCCGGGTTTTAAGAAAGCGTTGCAGGAAAAGCCCGACGTTATGTTCCGCCGCGTTTTTCTCAGAAACACGAATCGTCGCGGGAAGTTTCCATCTGGCGGCGTAAGCAGTAACGTTTCGCGGCAGCGGAATCAGGCCTAACGTGCTTGCCGGAATCGTGGTACGATTCTGTACGGCTCGAACGGTCGTGGTGGATAATCCCGCAGCCAGTAATATTACCACTGATCGAAATACCGATGTCCGCATACCTTGTTCCTTATTCATGTCCATCAGGTTGCACGTGTTCCGATGCCGTCTCCCGCAGGGATCGCTTTGCACCGCTGAAGATGGCCGCAATTTCTTCAAGCGTTTTATTTTTTGTTTCCGGCAACAGGAATGTGGCGGTCAGAAAATAGATCACCGTACATCCCGCGAAAACAAAGAATACCGTGGCGTAGCCATACTTGCCCACCGTTGGGAGGAATACCGCCGCGATAATGGTCGAAACGCTCTGATTTATTAACAGCGCTATGCTCATTCCGGAAGATCGAATCCGCGTGGGCATTAATTCCGATAAGGCCAGCCATACACAAACTCCCGGGCCGGCGGCGTAAAAGGCGATGAACATCAACAGGGTAAAGGCTGTTAAATCACCCATAAATTCACTGGGTATCGGCGTGATCCAGGCATGATCGATTTTCAACGGTGCCTTGCGGGCCGCCGAGAGGCTCGCAAACGGATTGGAGAAAAAGGCGATGACTCCGTTAGCCGGGATGCTTCCAGATCGGGCAATATGAATCGGCTTGGCTCCCGAACTGTCCGATCGCACGGCGTTGGTGGCACTATTAAAATCTCCGTAGGAATATATAACAGTCAGGGTAACCGGGTGAGCTAAGCCAGTGTGATCTCCGGCATTTGCCCGATGAAGCAGCTTCGCAGCCGTTGCCGAATTAAAGGACAGCGTTAAGCTTTGATGCGGCGTGATCATCGCACTTAACGCGGCAGCGCAATCGCGGCGGTGGCGCTGCGCGTGTTGAAACAGCATCGCTGTGCAGGCCAGCGATACGATGATTCCAGCGCTGCCGATGGAAAGCAGTTTCTTGCGGCCAATACGGTCCACCAGTAAAACACCGGCAATAGTCATAAGAAAATTCAAGGTGGTAAAAATCAGATAACCCCAGTGGGCCTGCACATCCGATAGGCCTGCCTGAATGAGAATCGTCGCGTTGTATGCGATGATGGAGTTTATGCCTGTCGCCTGATTACAGGCCAGAATAATACAGGCCAGAATAAATGGCAGCACATAGCGGCGGTGCATAAGCGATTCGCGCTTGGTCGGGGCACCGTTGGCTTGCGCGGCCTGAGACTTCTCCGCCTGGGCCACGGCTTGCATTTCCGCCAATTCAATATCCGCCTGATCTAAGCGCCGTGATTTCAGCAACGCCACTCGGGCGGCCGCATATTGACCCTTTTTGAACAGCCAGCGGGGAGATTCGGCCAAGAAAAAGCTGCCGATAACAAATAGAAGCCCCGGTAGCAGGGTCGTCCAGAAAATACTCCGCCACGCCATATCCTTGAATGCAAATAATTCCGCCGGGTTATGCAGTTTGGCGACCTCGGCCACACGGATGGAGAAATACATGGCGATCGCAGCGGAAACGGCGATTCCCAGCGTTAAGAGCCATTGGAAAATAGCCGTCCCGCGGCCACGGCTCTGCGGGGTCAGGCACTCCGCCAAGTAAAGCGGCACGACAACTCCGATGAAGCCGGCGCTGATTCCCTGCAAGAGCCGGCCCAACAATAAGGGGGTATAACCATGGGATAAGGCGATCATCGGGATGCTGGCCACGAACAGCAAGCCACTGATAATCATCAATGGCTTGCGGCCCAGCAGGTCCGCCAGCAGGCCTGCAAAGAGTGTCGCAATAACGCTACCCAGCAGAACGGCGGCGACAATAATGGATATTTGTCCGGCATTCAGGCCTGAAGTCGCTTCCAGATACGGCAACGCTCCGGCAATAATTCCGACATCCACGCCATAAAGCAATCCACCGAGACCCGCCACCAGCAACAACATAACATTGTAGCGGCGCAGAGCAGCGAGGCTTGTGTGCATCGGATGTACGTCCATCCCGGAATTCCTGTCTGTCACCATAGTGCCATGGCGACGCTGAATTGTCACGTCGCAGACGGTTGAATTATCGGCAATTCGGTGGCCGGTAATCCTAAGATTGTCTGAAAAAATGACGCATTGCCAAGCAAGCTGGGAAACTCTGATACGTAGGCCTCTCGCCACTGCCGCAGGAACGTGCCGACTCGGGCTTTTTCCACCAATGCCCAGACAGCACCGCCAAAGCCCGCACCGAAGGCGGAGGCCGCCACCGCATCCAGCCCGCGGGCTGTGGCCGCCAGTCGTTGTGTTTGCGGAACCTGATTATGCAGACAGGTTTCCGCAAGTCTCTGAGATTCGTCTACAATATTTCCAAGTTCCATCCAGTTTCCGCATTGCATCGCCGCCATCGCGGCTGGAATAAGTTGATGACTTTCGTGATCATACTGTTCCAGACGTGAAAGCAGTGATTGGGCGGAAAATTCTTTGGACTTGCTCTCGCGCAACGCCTGCCCAGCCGCCTGAACACTTTCCGGCCCACTGCGGAATATGGCCTCCATACACTCTCCCGGTCGGTGCGTGAAATCCCGCCACAGTTGCACACATGTTGCCGCGCGTTTGCTTACCCGGTTGTATGCCGCTGCGGCGCTGCCGGTTTTATGAGCCGAAACACCGCTGACGGCAATGGCAAAAGTTAAGTCATCGGGCAACGCTACGGAACCAATGATTCGTGAATCATAAAAATCAAACGCCGTTAATTTTCCCGGGGTGGAACATAATATTGCGGTAGGGTCCTGACTGCCGCCGCGTGTTCCTACGCCGGAATCCGCACCATGGTCGCGCCACGCCCGCCCGCTTTCAATGCAGCCCAGAAAATCTCCCAGCGCCACGGGGTCTTGTGGAAGTCCAATATTTTCCGAAGCGAATAAATCCGCATTACTCTGGGCCAATGCCAGATAAAAACCCACAATCAGGCAACTGGAACTGCTCAACCCGGCGGCAGCCGGCAAATCACTGATAAAAGCCACATCCGCACCTCGCATTGGTGCCGACACCATGCCGGCCAGTCGCCGCGCTACGGTAGCCGGATACACCGACCAACCATGCGGCTTTGTGCCCGCGGATGTTGAAACATCCAGTTCTGTAATACTTCCATTCTGCGCATCGAGCATTCGTAAACGCGTGTCGGATCTCGCCGAAACACAAAAGCAAATGCCTCGATCAATGGCTCCAAGGATGCTGCGCCCCAGGCAGTAGTCTGTGTGCTTGCCCAGAAATTCCAGGCGGCCGGGAACAAACCAACGATGAACCAATTGCGACTGTGGCTTTAATTGTGCGGTAAGCCCCAAGTGCGCAGCGGCAAATAAACGTCGTTTTGCCACATTGACATGCATCCATTCATTTTCCGGCACCAGAAGAGAATGGCCTGCTGCATCAACCGAAACGGGAAGCTGTATTGGACTCATAGCCGCACCGCCAGACCGGCAACCCGCGCCGCCACCGCTTGAATATCGGATCGCTGTGATAAATCCAGAACCGCCTGATCGCAAGGCATAACCATATAGTTCACACCAAGCTTCCGCATGGAGACCATGACGGCATCCGGGAGTTCTAATTCTCCGCGCGCTGAGACCGGTGTGGCTTGGCACGCGGCAAAAATGCGAGGATCAAACCGCCAGCAATTCATGCTCAAGAGTATCGGTTCAGGCAAGGTTGCCAGAAGCTCGGAGGTGGGCTTTTCAATAATCGCTTCCAGATGGCCGTGGTTGTCGCATTGAATAATGGCAAAATGGCACAGCCGGTCCGCAGTAATATTAGAGCCAAGCAGCATTCCATCGCGTTGAAAGCCCACCACACCGGGCGATGAAAGTTCACACAAGGCGTGCAGTGCCGCCAGGGGATAATAATTATCCGAATTCAGAACAAGAAAGGGATCTTCGCCGACAAATTCGCGGGCCGCCAATAAGGCGTCCGCGGTGCCGCGCGGCACAGGCTGTATTGCAAATGACATCCGCAAGCGGCGGGAAAATTCCGCACGGCCATAATAACGGCGAATCTCGTGGTGTGTCGGGCCGATGACCAGGCAAACATCACGAATGCCGGCGTCCGCCAGAGGCGTTAGCACGTAATCCAGAAAAGGTCGGTCAAAGGGGATCATGGCTTTAAGCCCCGAACTTGCCGCCGCATCCTGTTGCGCAACCAGGGAAACCCGTGGGTCGTTTTTTCGCATGCGCGTGCCCATTCCTGCCGCCAGAATGACAGCTTTGCGAGTCATGGGGACAGAACTATCCGAAGAGGAAGGCATCATTGGCTGGCCGCACTCCATTTTACAAATCCTTCAATCGCTTCATATTCCGCCAGACCCAGGCGGTTAAAAATATCGGCGGTTCCACGGTTGCGATCCTCGGCACGTTGCCAGAACTCTCTTTGATCAGTTCCAGGAAACATCGCGCGGTCTTTCTGACTTTGATGCTTAAAAATCGCATCTCGTTTACGCGCCAATTCACCGGGACTTAGTGGAATCGCCATGTCAATGGATTCGGGTTCCCACTCCTGCCATGCACCGCGATAAAGCCACACTTCAGGCGGTGTTGTGCCGGAATCCCTGTTAAATATCTCAATTGCCTGCAGCAGCGCCTCCAGGCACATACGATGTGTGCCGTGTGGATCCGATAAATCGCCGGCCGCGTAAATCTGGTGTGGTCGCAATTTCTGGAGTAACTCCAGAATAATCTGTACATCCGCCTGACTGATCGGGTCCTTGCGGATCAGGCCGGTTTCATAAAATGGCAAATCCAGAAAATGGAGCTGTTGTGGAGGTATGCCGCAGGCTCGGGCACCGGCCCGCGCTTCGCATCGTCGAATCAGGGTTTTTATGGTGCGCAGCGGCGGCGAATCCGAATCGCCCGCTTTTTTACCAATGACAAATTCCTCCAACTGCCGTTCCAGGCGTTCCGCCGATACCGCATCCAAACCAAATCCGCGGTTGAACTCCCGGACAAAATCGGCATAACGCAGGGCATCGGCATCAAATACCGCAATATTTCCGCTGGTCTGATAGGCAATGTGCACGTTATGTCCCTGATCCACCATGCGGATAATCGTCCCGCCCATGCTGATGACATCATCATCGGGATGCGGGCTGAATACCAGAATTTTCTTGGGAAATATCGCATCACCGGGGCGACGAATATCGCCGGGACGCAGCAGGGATTCCGGCTTGCCGGCCGGCCAACCGGTGATTTTTCCCACCAAATCACGAAACACCTTCAGATTTATTTCATACGCCGGACCCTGACCGGCCAGCAAATCCTGCAGGCCGTGCTCTCCAAAATCCTCATCGGTCAATTTCAATATCGCTTTGTTGAGCTTACGGGCCAGCCAGATAACCGCCCGTTTAGTCATCTGTTCAGTCCACTGAATCGGCTCGAATAGCCAGGGTGATTTGACCCGTGTTAATTCCGCGGCTGCCGCGAAATCCAGCACGCATTGCACTTGTGGATGTTGCTGCAAATAGCTGGCGGGAATATTAGCGGAAATCGGGCCTTCCACCGCCTGCGCCACCGTGGCGGATTTGTTTTCCCCAAAGGCCATGAGGATAATACGCCTTGATTCCATGATCGTTCCGACACCCATGGTAATGGCCCGGCGCGGAACATATTGTTCGCCATAAAAATCACTGGCGGCATCCAGCCTTGTCACTCGATCCAACGCGATGAGGCGTGTTCGGCTGTCGGCCGGAGATCCCGGCTCATTAAAGCCGATATGCCCGGTTCTCCCGATGCCCAGCAGTTGCAGATCCAAACCCCCAGCCTCGCGAATTTGCGCTTCATACGACTGGCAGTAAGCGGCCAAGGCTTCCTGCGGCAACTGGCCATCGGGAATATGCACTTTTTCCGGCCGAATATCAATATGGGAAAATAAGTTCTCCCACATAAAGCGGTGATAGCTCTGGCTGGCGTCCGGAGAGATGGGATAATATTCATCCAGATTAAAAGTTACAACATCCTGAAAGCTCAGGGATTCCATCTGATGCAGCCGGACCAGTTCCCGGTAAACGCCCAGCGGTGTGGAACCTGTGGCCAACCCCAGCACGCATTTTTGATTTGCCGCTGAACGTGATCGGATCAACTGCGCTATTTCATGAGCCACTGCAAGACTGGCATCTTCCGCGTGTTGAAATTCTGTTACCGCTAATCGCTCGCTGCCCCGCAGTTGCGTGGAAAGGCCCAACGTCCCGGATCTTGTATGCTTGGCCACTGGAGCGGTGGGGGTAGAAGACCAGTGTGAACGTGTCATGAAATCGTACCTCTACTTAACTTGCCCTTGACCGCTTCGGGTTTTGACGCAGCCTGCAGGGCTTGAAGCTGCGGTGATCGTGTACTTTTGCCAGCCTGCCCATAGCCACTATACCAAACCGCGACGTAAATAACGTCGGCACCGACGCCTGTACGCATTCATATAATACTTTTTATCACAAAAAATATAAAAGTCAAGTGCCCGCCGGGAAGTTTTGCCACTTTTTTATCGGTCCGCGTCAGGGTTTATGTTCCAGCCTCGGGGCACAAGCCCCGCTCCACGTGCAGTTGCCGGAGTTAGTGCCTGAATCGTGTGCCTGTAAGGCGCTGGACATTGTGGCTTGTCGCTTGTAGAACCTTGGCATGATAATTGATGCTTCACAACGGGCCATCCTTAGATCCCTTTGGTTTAACGGGCAGTTAAGCCGATCAGAACTGCATGATTTGACGGGTATGACACCCAATGCGGTGGGCAATGAAATTTCCCAGTTACAGCGACTCGGTCTGGTTAAGGAACTGAAGCCAAAACCTTCTACGGGCGGGCGTCCGCAGATTCCCTTAATTTTAGATCCTTCATCGCGGCGCATTCTTGGAATTTCCATTGAGCCGGGGCAGGTCGAAATTGCGGAATTAGGACTCCATGGCGATGTAACCGTCGCACCGATTTCCAAGTCGGTCGAACAGGAAAGCCGACTATTATCCGCAGCCACCCGCCTCGCCAGAACGTATTGCGTTC